>JACQTM010000194.1 GCA_016210825.1 Hyphomicrobiales bacterium | reverse complement strand
GCGTACTTTGGGGCTGACCGTTTTCATGGTAACCCATGACCTCGACTCCTTGCATACCGTCTGCGACAGGATCGCGGTCCTCGCCGACGGCAAGGTGATCGCCGCAGGGCCGATGTCGGTCATGCTGGCGTCGGAGCATCCGTGGCTGAAGGCGTATTTCCACGGCAAGCGCAGCCGCGTCGGCGGAACCGTATGAGTAAGGCGTTATGGAAACGAGAGCGAACTACATCCTGATCGGCCTGTTCACCCTCGGTGTCATCATGGGGGCGTTCGGTTTCGTTTATTGGTTCCACCATGTTGGCGGCACCGGCGAGCGCACGGCTTATCACGTCGTCTTCAAGGGCCCGATTGGCGGATTACGCACTGGCGCCGCGGTGAGCTTCAATGGCATCCGCGTCGGCGAAGTGGCCGAGCTTGGCCTCGATCCGGAAAACCCGAAGCAGGCGCTGGCCACGATCTCGATCGACACCAATACACCCGTGCGCGCCGACACCACGGTCAGCCTCGACTTCCAAGGACTGACCGGGATCGCAACGCTCGCGCTGCGCGGCGGCTCGGTCAATTCGCCGCGGCTCGAAGGCAAGGATGGCGCGCTGCCAGTGCTCGTTTCCGACTTTGGATCCACGGCGGACATGATGCAGGCCGCGCGCGACGTGCTTGGCAAGATCGATACCGTGATCGAGCAGAACCAGGTGGCGTTGCGCAACTCGATCAAGAGCATCGAAACCTTCACTGAGGCGCTGGCGCGCAATTCGGAAAAGGTGGACCGCATCATGGCTGGCATCGACAATCTGATCGGCGGGCCCGAGGGCAAGGGCGATATTCCGGAAGCGGTGCGCGCGATCAGGACCACCGCGGAAAATCTCGACAAGCGCATCGACGGGCTCGTGTCCGATGGACGCCGCACGCTCAACACGATTGAGAAGACGGTGAAGAATTTCGACGAGAACCCGCAACGGCTGATCTTCGGCGGTGGCCGCCCGGCAAACACCGGTGCTCCAAGCCGGAACACGACCGGCACGATTCAACGCTGACCGGCGCGCGTTGCGTCATGCATCTGACGTGCAAATTCCCTTGATGGAATGCCGTAAGCATTA
Organism: Hyphomicrobiales bacterium; assembly: GCA_016210825.1. Classification (GTDB taxonomy): domain Bacteria; phylum Pseudomonadota; class Alphaproteobacteria; order Rhizobiales; family Xanthobacteraceae; genus JACQTM01. The sequence continues at coordinate 14,125 of JACQTM010000194.1, read as the reverse complement.
AAGGCGGCCCGTCCGCAGCAAGACTCATTTTGGTAAATAGTCGAAGAATTGGTATAATGATTATCATGAACAGGATCGAAGCAATGGCCAAGCTTAAGGACTGCGCCGATGCCGTAAAGGCGCGCGGCGCAACCTCGCTTTACCTATTCGGCTCCGCCGTTCGCGATGAATCGAAGGTCGACAGTGACCTCGACGTGTTCGTCGATTACGATCCGAAGAAAAAATTTTCACTGGTCGACCTTGTGGGCATCAAGCTGTTTCTCGAAGATAGGCTCGGTGTTGACGTCGACGTGACGACCCGCGACAGCCTGCATCCGATGCTGCGTCGGGACATCGAGCAATCTGCCTTGCGTGTGTTTTGATGGCACGCAGGGTCGGTCATACGATCCTGGATATTCTTGAAACCATCGAGCGCGTCCAAGCGAAAATGGCTGGTCGCTCTTTCGCGGAATTCGAGAACGATTGGGAACTATGTTTTATCGTTCAGCGCGCCATTGAAATCATTTCGGAGGCCACCCGGCGGCTCCCTGATGACCTCAAGGCGACAAGGCCGGAAATCGAATGGCGCAGCATCGCCGGTATCGGCAACGTGCTGCGGCATGAGTACCACACAATTGCCAACAAGGTGATTTGGGACGTTATCCAGGCGGATTTGCCGCTTCTCAAGACGGCAATCGATGCAATTGCGGCAGAGATTAGAGAGTGATGGTGGACGAAAGGGATTTAAAATCCCTTGAGAGCGGCCCCGCGTGGGTTCGAGTCCCTCCCGTCCGCACCATCAAGTCCCAATATAAATAATCGGACCGAGTGTTTTGGGCAGCGCAAGCGGGTCAACGCCGTCGACACCGCCGGTGAGGGCGCCTCAGTGATAGTGTAACTCAGCGACCGTGATTAAATAGATTCTCATACAGCGAGGACGGATCGTGGGCGTAGATTGCTGCGGGAGCGGCACGACCTTTGAGGGCTTGTCGGCTGACTATCAGCGTCGGCTTTGGGCCGTCATCGGTATCAATGCCGGAATGTTTCTCTTGGAGATGGGAGCTGGTGCGTTAGCCGGTTCTCGCGCGCTTCAGGCTGACGCGCTCGATTTTTTAGGCGACTCACTGACTTACGGCATTAGCCTTGCGGTCATTGGCGCTTCGGTTCCTGTGCGTGCTTGGGCTGCATTTGCCAAAGGCGTGAGCCTCACCCTGATGGGACTTGGGGTGCTTGGCTGGACCGCCTACCACGCTCTTGTGCTTGGCGTTCCTCGTGCGGAAGTCATGGGACTTGTGGGGTTCCTTGCGCTCGGCGCCAACGTCGCTAGCGTCCTGTTGCTGGTGAAATATAAGGACGGCGATGCCAATGTCCGGTCGATCTGGCTGTGCTCCCGGAACGACGCAATCGGCAATGTGGCTGTGATGATCGCAGCTTTAGGTGTGTGGGGAATGGCGAACAAGTGGCCGGACCTGATCGTGGCGGCGATGATGGCCGGGCTGTTCTTGTATTCTTCGGTTCGAATTATGCAGCAAGCGATCGGAGAGCTTCGTACTGGACAGACGGGGAACGAACCTGCCATCCAAGGCTAAGTCGCTTTACATTTTTCTTATAGGGGGGACGACGAGCATCGTACTTTTCCTGATGCCGTCCATGCTCGCTGCTTACCCACTTTTGATCCTGTCCCAAATGCTAGTCTTCGCCATTGCTTGCCTAGCGCTGAACCTGCTTTACGGAACCGCCGGCGCGCTCTCACTCGGACATGCGACATATTTCGGTGTGTCAGCCTATGCCGGTGCATTCCTCTACAGATTTTCCTACGTCGAATCTTTTGAACTCTATCTGCTCTCAGGAATGCTTTGCTCGACCATTTTTGCCGCTGTCATCGGCTCCTTCTGCGTCCACACGACGAAGATATTTTTTTCCATCCTGACACTCGCGTTTTCCATGGTGGTGTACTCGGTGGTGATCGATGGTGCAGTGTTCAGGCTGTTCGGTGGAGTAGGTTGGGGACTGTATTTGCTCGGAGGCGGTGCAATGTACATTCCCCGCCTCACACTTCTTGGCGCCGAATATGCGCCCCTCGATTTCATTCCTGTATTCTATTACGTGATCGTCGCTGCGTTCATCGTGTCCACGCTTGTGCTCTGGAGAATCAGTCAATCGCCCTTCGCGCAGGCGCTGAGGGCAATTCGGGACAATGAGACGCGCGCTGCGTTCATTGGCATTCCGGTTAGGCAGTATCGGTGGTACGCATTCGTTATATCTGGACTTTTTATGGGTCTCGCTGGAGGTCTTTACGGACAACTGGCACGCCAGATCACGCCCGAACAACTCTATTGGTTTTTTTCGGCGCAATTGATCCTTGCGACGGTGCTGGGTGGTACGCGGCAATTCCTGGGGCCGGTCTTAGGCGCGTTTGCATTCGTCGGTTTGGATGAAATCGCATCGCAATGGACCGTTGGACGCTATATGGCGTTTGGCGTGTTGCTAATCCTGGTCGTTCTTGCCGCCCCACAAGGTATTGCCGGCGGACTCGTTGCGGTTAGGGATGTGGTGACAAAATACCGAAGCTGAAACGTGGTACTGCCGATGTGCGAGTCGTATTCGCGAATTAGTCGAACCGGCCGGCGGCGTGGGCGAGCATGGTGTAGACCTTGCCGGTCTCCGAGGTGAGATAGGTGCGCGCCACCACTTGGCCGCGGTCGTCGTTGGAGACGTCGTCGAGCAAGCGCTCGAATTCCGCGATGTAGCGGTCGACCGTCTGTTTGAACTCGCGGTCGGAGCGATAGCGCTTGCGGATCTCCTCGAAGGTTTTCTGTCCCTGGATCGTATAAAGGCGGCGGGTGAAGACGTTGCGCTCGCCGCGATTGTAGCGATCCCACAACTCCGCCGCCGCGTCGTGATCAATCATCCGCGCGATATCGACCGAGAGAGCGTCGAGCGACTCAATGGTGTGACGCGCCTGACGCTCGTCCCCGCGCGCATCTTCGCGCGAATGCCGGTCATCGCCACGCGACACCCGTCGTCGCGCGACGCGCGATGCAGAAGGTCCGACAACCAGCCGCCACCACGTGACGATGGCTGCACTGGCGTAAGTGCGGGAACCTCGGTACGCCGGGGTGGCGGCGCGCCCAGCATTTCGCCGCGCGAGGGCATGGATTGCGAGGGCGGCGAGCCAATGAGATCGGAACGCGACAGCCCGCGCGAACCGACCGGGCGGCCGCCGACAGTGGCGAGCGCCAGCGGCTCCTCGCGCATCGGCCGGCGCATCGGCTCGGAATCGAGCCCGCGGCCATGACGCACGACGATGCGGTTGAGCTCGGCCAAAGCCTCGATCTGCTCGACGATCACGCGACGCATCTGGGCGGCGCTTTCCGCGGTCTCCTGCGGCAATTCAAGGATGCCGCGGCGCAATTCGGTGCGCGTGGCGTCGAGCTCGTTCTGCATGTCGTTCGCCATCTGCTTCATGCCGAGCAACACTTCGGCGAAACGCTCGGTGGTTTGACGCAGCAGCGTGTGAGTATCGCCGGTCGCCTGCTCGTAGATATTGCGCATGGCTTCCGACGTGCGCCGGCGCTCCTCCTCGGAAGCCGAGCGCACCGCCTCGAATTGCTGGGCGATGGTCTGCACGCCGCCGACGCTGGAATCGGCGATGACGCGCGCGATGTCGCGGGCGCGGCCTTCGGCGCTCTCCAGCGAGCGGTCGAGCAATTCGGAGAAGCGTCTGAGGCGCTCCTCGAGATCGCCGGTTCTCGTGTCGAGGGTTATGGCAAGTCCCTCGAACATTTCGCGGCGCTCGTTGACCGAGCCTTCGGTCTGCTTGTTGCTCTTGTCGATCATATCGACCGCTTGAACGAGCGTGCGCCCGTGCGAGTCGAATTGGACGGCGAGCTGCCCCAGATCTTCCAACACCTTCGAGGTCGCGCTGTTAAAGGCGTTGATGTGGGTCGATACCTGATCGGTGGCGATGCCGGAGCGCTCCGTAATATCCTTCATCGTGGCGACAAATTCGCCCACGCGGGTTACCATCGTGTTTTCCAGCTCGCGCATATTCTCGTGCGTGCCGGTGAGCACTTCCTGCAACAGGATATTGGCCTCGCGCAGGCGATCGAACAGTGAAGTTGCATCGGAACGCAGCGTCGCCTGCGTCTGGCTGATCTCCGTCACCGCGGCGCTCGCGCTCTCGCGCGATTGCTCGATCGCCGTCTTGAGTTGCTCTTCGAGCGATTTCAGCGTGGCATTGACCTTCTCCGACGCGCTCTCGCCCGCCTGATTGATCATTCGCGACAGCTCGTGGCTGTTGTTGAGCATTGTGTTGGTGAATTCGAAGCCGTGCGCGCCGATCGAGTGCACCGCTTCCTCGGTCGCGCGATTGATCTGACCGGTAAAGTCCCGGCTCTTGTCGGAGAGCGCGGAGAGTAGCGTGCTCGAGCTTGTGTCGAGAATGCGCGTCATCTCCTCGGCGCGCTGGTTGACCGCCGTCGAAATCTCATCGGCCTTGCCGACGAAGTTGCGCGCCACCTGGTCGCTCACGCCAAGAAGCTTACGCTCGACATCGTCGGCGCTGCTCTGCAATTGGCCGCTGACGCCTTGGGAAAGCGCCGTCAGCGCGCGCTCGGCGTCGCCGGCATTCGTCCGGATCGCTTCGGCGAGCTGCTCCATGCGCGCGTTGAGCGCGTCGGCGGCCGCCCTGGTGCGCACCTCGATCTGGCTTGTAACTTCCTGGGCGCGGCCGACCAGAAGCTCCTCGAAACGGCCGATACGGCTGTCGAGATTGTTGGCGACCTCCATCGCGCGCAGGCCGAGCGTGTTGTCGATCTCCGCGGCCTTGAGGTCAATGGTTTCCACGAGTTTGGCGCTACGCGCATTGATCGTTCCGGTGACATCGTTGATGCGCTTGTCGAGCGCGGAAACGACTTCCTTGCCGCCTTCGCCGATTGTTCGCGCGATGTCCATCACCCGGGTGGAGAGCTGGTCATTGAGCGTCTGGGTGCGGTTGTCGAGCGCCTCCTGGAAACGCGCGAGGCGCTGATCCAGTGTGTCGGCGACCTCGCCGGTCTTGGCGGTGACCCGGTTGTCGAAATTGTCGACATAGGTGCGCATTGTGTCGGTGATATCCTGGGTGCGCTCGCCAAGGCGCTCAACTAATTCGCCGCCATAGGTCTTCACGGTGCGGTCGAATTCGCCGAGATGCCGGTTGATGAGATTACCGAGCGTCGTCGAATCGTGACCGATCTTCTCGGCAAGTTCGGCGCCACCCTTTGCAAACATTTCCTCGAAAGCCTGCAAGCGCGCTGCGAGTAAGTCCTTCACCGCGCCACCGCTGGCGGTCACGGAGTCGGCGAGCATCTCGGCGTTCTCGCGGAACCCGTCGCTCACCTTCTCGCCGCGGGTGACGATCGAGTCGGTGACGCGCGCGCCGGTCTGTTCGAGCTTGGAGACCACGTCGCCGCCGCGCAGGCTGAGATCGAGCACGAGCGATTCGCCGGTTGCCTTGAGCGTATTGTTCACTTCCTCGGCGCGCACCGAGATGATTTCCGCGAGCTGGCTCGAGGTATCAACGATGGACTCGGTCAGTTCGCGCGACCGTGCGCCCATCATCTCAACCACCGCGGTCGATTTCTGTGCGAAGCCTTCGGCGACATTGTCAAGATTGGTGACCATCATCCGCGAAAGGTTGGAGGAAAGTTCGGCGAATTCCTCGCCGATATGGTCGGTCTTGAAGTTGAGGCTCGATGTCAGCCGGTCGCTCGCTTCGGAAATCGCGTGCGTCGTCTGCGCGCCGGTGTGCTCGAGCCGGTCGAGCATGTTGTTACCGCGTTCGTTGATCGAATCGATCATCGAGTCGCCGACGCGCGAAAGTGCGTGCGTGATGTTTTCGCCTTTCTCGGCGAGGGCCCGCGTGATGCGCTGCGCGGCCTCATCAACCTTGCCGGCGACGATCTCGCTCACCTGATTGATGTCGTGATTAAGGTCGGTGTGCGCGCCGCTTAAGGCCGAGCGAACCTGCTCGGCCTGGCCGATCAGGATGTCGCGTTGGCGAGCGAGGTCCTCGAGTAGCCCGCGGATGCGCACCTCGTTGTTGTTGTAAGAACGCTCGATTGCCGAGACTTCGTTCTGAACGAGGGTCTCGAGTTCGGCGGCGCGGGCGAGCGCGCGCTCGACGCCGTCACCCATGGCGGAGACTTCACGGCGGATCGCTTGACCGACGGTGACAATGGAGTCGCGCGCCGCCGATTCCGGCTCGGCGAGACGGATCGCCACCTGGGCCATCGACTGGGCGACCGCGTGCAGCTCGCGCGAGCGCACGATCATGCGCGCGGTCGAATAAAAGAAGGCAACCGGCGCGAGCAGCACCGCGATGAGACCGTAGAATGCGGGCGATGTAAGTGGGCTTGCGGTGAGCACCGCCCGCAATTCCGGCGAATAGGCGAAGGCAAAGACCGCGCAGCCAAGAACCCAGGCAGCCGAGCAAGCGGTGGCGATGAGATAGGGTGGGCGGGAACTCGCCGGCTGCATCGCGCGCAGGATGTCGCCGATCGTCTCGCGGTCGTCGTTGGCCGGGCGGTGAGCCGGAATGTCCTTTTTGGCGTCGGTCGAGAGCGTGCGGAACAGATCGCTGTCGGACGCAGGCGTGGGCCTGGTCGGTCGTGGCTCGACCGTGATGGTGGGAGCTGTTTGCTCGTCATTGCGTCGGTTGAGGGCTTCGTCGATCGCCGACAAAGCGCTCTCGACAGATTCCTCTACCTTATTGGGATTATTGGCCATTTCCGTCGCCGCCTCGCGTCGTCACGATATACCTCGGTCGCGGCCGGAATGATCCGAGCCGCGCCACGCGCGCGTCTGCCGTCGGAATCCCCTCCCAGGGCATTCGTCTGAACGCACCCACGCACACCTTAACGCTCGCCTCCCCGGCATCCTATCCGCTTGGGGAAACGAAGGAAACCAAGTTTAATACGACGTTTGCCTTCATCGTTAATGGTTTGGATACCATGAGCGGGGCGGAGGACGAGCGCAACCGCATCGGCACCAGTGGACCCGATGATGCGGTCAGCATTGCGGCGACCGTGCGGCCGAGCGAGGCGCAGCGGCGCTATCTGGCTCGCGGCCTTTCGGAACCCGGGGGCAAGCTGCCGCTTTTCGACCTCGATGGCCGCGAAGTGCCGCGAAAGACCATTGAATCCTGCATTGCTCATGGATGGGCCGAGGTCTGGTTCAACAATCCAACCAAGGCGGACTGGCTGGTCTGCCGCCTGACCCCGCAGGGCTACCGGGCGCTTGGGCAACACCCGCCGGAAACCGGCGTCCGCCGCCGCTCACGGTAAGGTTTCGTTAACCGATCACATGGTTCGGTTGGGTGATCGCGCGAATTTGCGGTCATGTATTTACCCGGTTTTGGCCGATCCGCGGCCAAATTGGCGCGCTACGTGAGTCGTCGCGATTCCTCAGAGAGCAGCTCATGATCGAGTTCTCCACAGACCTGACCGAACCGATTTCAGCACCGCCCCTCACACCTATCGAGCGGCCGATCGATCTCGACCATCTGTCGCGGATGACGCTCGGCGATCGAAGCCTGGAACGCGAGGTGCTGGGATTGTTCGACCGGCAGGCTGAGATGCTGTCCGTGCGGATGCACGCGGCCGAGCCAGCAATGATCGCAGCTTGCGCACATACACTCAAAGGTTCCGCGCGCGGCATCGGCGCCTGGCGCGTCGCACGCTCCGCCGAGATGGTCGAACTCATCGCCGCCACCAATCGCACCGGCCTTGATCGCGCGGTCGAGACGCTGCACGGCTCCATCCAGCAGGCACGCGCGGTCATAACCGATCTCCTGCGCGCGCACTGACGCTCACAACAAAATTCACGACCAAATTTGAGTGGAATCAAAACATTGCCGGAAAGTTCCGGCGGTCTTGAACATTTCCACGGGGCAATGGCTGATGCGCTGGTGATCCGCCGGCAAATGTGATAATTTTTGCATCAGGGAATTCCGGCGGTGGGGGCGTCATGCGGAAATTCCTGCTGGCAAGCTTCGCAACGATCGCTCTCCTGGGCGAGCCGGCATTTGCTGCCGACATGCCGGTCAAAGCCGCGCCGCTTGCGATCTGGAACTGGACGGGTTTCTACATCGGCGGCCATTTCGGCTACGGCTGGGCGTTCCCGGAGCTCACCCAAATTCCATCGGGCGTGGCTATCATCGACCCGCCGCGTCCGCGCGGAATCCTCGGCGGCGCGCAAGCCGGATACAATTTCCAATCGGATTCCTGGGTGATTGGAATCGAGGGCGACTACACCTGGTCGCGGGTGGCCGGCAGCTCGAACTGCATCGTGCCTCAAGGAATCATCAATTGCAGGGGCGAGCCCGATACGTACGCCACCATCGCCGCGCGCCTCGGCTATGCGTTCGATCGCACCTTGTGGTTCGCCAAGGGCGGCGCCGCGTGGATGAGCGAGGGGTTCCGTCAACTCGCCGTTACCATTCCGACCTGCGTTGGTACGCCCTGCACCGGCAGCAACAGTACCTGGGGCTGGACGGCCGGCGGCGGGATCGAATACGCCATTGATCCAAATTGGTCGGTCAAAGCCGAATACACGTTCCTCGACTATCCAACGAAGGAACGCGTGACTGTCAGCAACGGCGTCAGTCAGAATATCTTCGACGTGACGCGAACATTCCACCTGATCAAGCTCGGCCTCAATTATAGGTTTGGGGCCGGGCCCATCGTCGCGAAATATTGAAATCGCAATTACGCCGCGCGCATAGCCGCCGCACTGGCGTGCGCGGGCAAGAGCCGGTATAGGGACCGCGCCGGTCACCCGGCCGGTTTTCCCATTATCGGCTGAAGCGATGCCCAAGATTACCTACATCGATTCCGCAGGCACCGCGCGCTCGGTTAACGCCGAAGTCGGTTCGACGGTGATGGAAAACGCGATCAAGAACGGTATCCCCGGCATCGAGGCGGAATGTGGTGGCGCCTGCGCCTGCGCCACATGCCATGTCTATGTTGATGAGGCCTGGCGGGAGAAGACCGGCGAGCCGTCGCCGATGGAGGAGGACATGCTCGATTTCGGCTATGACGTGCGGGCAAATTCGCGGTTGTCGTGCCAGATCAAGGTGACCGAGGATCTTGACGGCCTCGTGGTGCGCACCCCCGAGCGGCAGGCATAATTGTTATTAGACATAACTGTTGTAGTATCTCAGCCATGACCGAACCGATCAAAACCGACATTCTCATCATCGGCGCAGGACCCATTGGCCTGTTTGCCGTGTTTGAGCTTGGTCTGCTCGACATGAAGACGCATCTTATCGATATCCTCGACAAGCCAGGCGGGCAATGCGCCGAGCTCTATCCCGACAAGCCAATTTATGACATTCCGGGCGTGCCGAAGTGCACCGGCGCCAGCCTCGTGGATTCCCTGATGGCGCAGATCAAGCCGTTCGGTCCGGTCTTCCACCTGACCGAGATGGTGCAGAGCATCGAGCGCATCGGCGAGCCGGCCTTTCGCATCACCACCGACGCCGGAAAAATTTTCGAAACCAAGGTCGTGGTGATCGCCGCGGGCGGCGGCTCGTTTCAGCCCAAGCGCCCGCCTATCCCGGGCATCGAGGCCTATGAGGACAAATCGGTGCATTACGCCGTGCGCAAGATGGACGTCTTCAAGGGCAAGCGCATCCTGATCGTCGGCGGCGGCGATAGCGCCCTCGATTGGACGCTCAATCTAGCTCCGCTTGCAAGCCATCTGACGCTAGTGCACCGGCGTCAGGAATTCCGCGCCGCCCCCGACAGCGTCAACAAGATGCTGGCACTCGCGAAAGACGGCAAGATCGATTTTGTGCTCGGCCAGGTTTCGGCGGTGGAAGGCGAGGGCGGCCAGCTCAAGACCGCGATCGTCAAGCGCAACGACGGCTCGAGCGTTGCCATCGCCTGCGAGGCCATGCTGCCGTTCTTCGGACTCACGATGAAGCTCGGGCCGGTGGCGAATTGGGGGCTCAAGCTCGACAATGATCTGATCGTCGTGGATACGGAGAAATTCGAAACCAGCGCACCCGGCATCTTCGCCATCGGCGACATCAACACTTATCCGGGCAAGCTGAAGCTCATTCTCTGCGGCTTCCATGAGGCGGCGCTGATGGCGCAGAAGGCGCACCGCTACGTCTTCCCGGACAAGAAGCTGACGTTCCAGTACACGACATCCTCCACCAGCCTGCAAAAGAAGCTCGGTGTGACGTGATTCTTTTTTCCCTCCCCCTTGTGGGGAGGGTGGTCACGAGCGAAAGCGAGTGGCCGGTGGAGGTCGTTGGGATCAGTTGCGAAGCCGGAAAAGACCCCCCACCCAGCTCGCGCCTTTCGGCGCTCGCCGACCTCCCCCCACAAGGGGGGAGGTAAAAAAGAGATAAACCTGCAAAAGAAGCTTGGCGTGGCCTAGCGCGCCTCGGGCGGCGTCGAGGAAGGTGGCTGCGCAATCGATTGACCGCCGAGTTGCGGTAGCAGAGGCGCCAGCGGTTCGGCGCGAATTTGCGGTGGCGCGCGCAATCCCAAGACGTCACGCACGGCCGGCAAAGCCGCGTCGGCCATCGCGGCATGACCTTCCGCCGTCGGATGAATCGCACCGCCATAAACGGCGCTCGCCGCCGCCCAGGTGGCGTCGTGCAGATCGCTCGGCCGCATCACCGCCGGCAGTCCTTCAGGAAACGTCATGGCGGTGAAGTAGCTGTCGTTGGCGGTGCGAATCCAACGCGCGCGCGACGCGTAGGGACGAAACGCGCTGGCGCCGAACTGGCACGCCATCGGATCGTTGGCGGCACCGGCGGGGTCGGACTGGAAGCTGTTGCCCTCGGCCGAGAAGCACGCGCGGTCGAATTCCGGATCGCCTTCCGCCTGCGCGCAAAAGCCATGCGAAGCAAAGGCCGCCTGATGCGAATCGACAAAGGTCATGCGCTCGGTCGCGGGATCGCGGCAGGTGCCGGTGCCGTCGCAGCGCGCCAGCGTTTTCATCTTGGGCAGGAATTTCTGCGACACGAAATCCGCAATCTTGCGAAGGCGCACCGGATCGGCGTTGAACGCGGGATGCACGTCGAAGCCGAGGCGCCCGCCGGGACAAACCTTGCCCGGAGCGGCGAGTATCGGATTGCCATAATTGACGAAGACGACTTTGGCGAGGTTGCCACCGACGAGAGGTTTCAGCGCGGCGCGCAGCTTGGCGAAGTCCGGCGGCACGTCCTTGTCCAGCGCCTTCTGCGCCTCGGGCACCCCGATGATCATTCCGCCCTGCTCGAACAACGTGCGTTCCAGCGCCGACTCGACGATCACGTCGGCGACGAGCCAGGAAAATGAAACGTCGTTGGCGCCGATGGTGAGGAGGACGAGATCGAGCGCGCGGTCGGCACGGTGCCGTCGCGCCAGCGCGAGCGCCTCCTTCAGACGATCCATTTGCGCCGGCGCTGTGCCGGCGCACGAACCCGTAGGCGGGCATTCGCGCGCGCGCTGCGAATTGAAGAAGCCGACATCGATGGTCGCGCCCGTGCAGCCGAGCGGCAAATAGGTGACGGCGATCTTCGGGTTCTCCACCGCCAGCGCCAGCGCCGTGCGCATCTGATAGCCGTAGAGCGAGCGGTGGCAGGCGGCGTTGAGCCAGCGCGCATTGAGCTTCGCCCAGTCGGCGGCGGTGTTGCCGCCGCCCGGTGTTGCCAATGCCGGGTCGCAGGCGCGGCTGCCGCGAAATCCGGTACGGCCGGGACGGAAATATTCGCTCAAACCGCCAAGTATGAATCGCCGGAAGCAGAAGCCGCCGTCGTCGAGCGCCACCGGGCGGTCGGGATTGCCTTCGCCGGCGGCGATGGAATCGCCCATTCCAGCGATGAGAAAGTCTTGGACCTGAATGTTAGCCGTCGAGCTTTGTGTCGTGCCATTGGGCAATGTGATTGTGGCGGTGGCAACGGTCGTGCGCCCATAGCGCACGCGCAACCGCACGCCCTCCTGGCAGGGCACCGCCGTCGCTTGCGGTGCGCCGTCACTATCGTCGAATTGCCACACACAGGCCGAACCAGGCGGCACATCGCCGGCGAGCGTCACCTGAACGCGATGATCCTCCGGTGCGAGATAGACTTCACGCGCGCCGTCGCGCTGACAGAATTCAGGGATCCGGCCGGTCTGATCGACACACAGATTGTCCAACATATCTTGCGCCCAGCCGCGGCCTTCGCTCCCGCGCTCGAGGCGGCCTTCGGCGGCGAGCACACCGTCGCCGTGGGACGCGGCGACGTGGCGCTGGAAATCGGCCTCATTCTTGAACAGGCGAAAGCGGTTCTTTACCTCCCATTCGATCCGCGGCCCGACGGTGCTGGAGGGCAGGGCGAGCGGCGGCGCCGATGCCGGTTGAGCGGCGGCGGTGTCAAGACCGGAAATCGCCAGAAATAGGGCGCAGGCCCCTAAAGCAATGCCACGCATGGTGTTCCGTTAATCGATAGCCGAACGGTAGCACATCCGATGCGGCGGAAATGTGAGAGCGTTTATCGCCGGGGCATCAAAAACGATGGCGGTTACGTGCGGTAGAATTCACGCTATCAGCCGCGCTGCTTCGGCTTCACCGCAAGACGCATTGACACCAGAAACACAGCCAATGTGGCCGTCCATGCGAGACGCGCACCGTATCGGCTATGCGGGTTTGAGAGCACGCCGCAGATCACGGCATTGGCGAGCAGCGCAATCAGGACGGTCGCCGTGAGCAGGCCGATGTCGGCCTCACGGCGCCGGCGCAAGGTGAGTGCGATCAAAACCGGCAGCATCGCCATCGAAATGAGAGCGATGGGAACGTGCAGGCGGTTGATGACGTCGAAGGATAATTCGCCTTTTTGCTGGCGCGCAGCCCAGAGCGCCGGTAGCACCGACGGCGTATAGAGCTCCATCATTCCGTAGCTGTGATAGGGATCGGTGCCGACACCTTCGCCGCCTGACACCGACACGAGCTGCTTGAGCGCCGCGGCGATGGCGGTTTCGAACTGCATCCTCGGATAGGCGGCGAGGCTCTCCAGCACGATGCGCCGCATCTCGTCGCCTAATCCGTCGAAGCGGCCGAGATCGTCGAAAAAGCTTTCACCCCAAAGAAACCGGTCGGAAGTCTCGGGCAGCCTGTCGCGATAGGGACAAAGCCGGAGCGTCGGATCGGGACAATGGTCGACGAGGTAGCGCTTGACGATGCCGTCCTGCAGCATCCGCCCGAACAGGATTCCATATCCACCCGGCGTCCAGGCAACTCGGCCGGAAAGGGTAAAATTCGCGGCGAGCAGCATCGCCACGCCGAGAACAAGCGCGGCTGCCCCGCGCCCCAGTCCGCCGATCGGGACGATATCGCGGCGAACGAAAAACACGCAAAAACCGGCAAGGAGCAGCGCCAGCATCACGGCGAACGTCGCGCTATGGGTTGCCACCGCAAACGCGATGAGGGTGACGAGCGCGATGCGCTCGAACCGTCCAAGCATGCCGCCTTTAAAGACGACGAGATGCAGCGCAAGCAATGCGATGCCGGCAAAAATGTCCGTGAGCAACATGGCGGTGAGGAACGGCAGCGTGGTCAGAATGGCGAGCATCGCCATGACGACGAGCATGAATCCCGGCCGCCCGCCGAAACCAAACGCGCGCAGCGTCAACGCCAGCACCCACAGGATCAGCGCCGACTGGATGACGATGACCGGCCAGAAATCGAGCGGCCAGCCTGCGGCGAGGAAAAATCCGTAGACGACGGAGCGGCTCGGCACCAGGTAGCCTTCCCACCAGCGCGCGAGATAACCGCCAGTATCGTATTGCACGAGCGGAAAGCCATTCCAGATCGCGGGCGCGAGCAGGATCGCGAACGAGAAAATAACCGCAAGCGGCCAAGCAACGCGTCGCGTAACTTCGTCTCTTGTCGCCTTGCGGGGGAGGGTAAAGGCGGTGGGTAGTTCGGCTTTCATCAAGGTATAGGGGCGCTCCCCTTTCCGGCGGTATTGAGGCTTACGCCTGCACGCTGCCGAGCTCTCCCGCAAGGGGGTGATATTCACTTCCTAGAGTCTGGTTCATTCCGATTGAATCAGAACCTGGTTCTAGCTTTTTGTTTGAGCATGATCTTTTCCGACCTTCCTTCGCCCGCCGAAGCGGGCTTCGCGAAG
>JACQTM010000210.1 GCA_016210825.1 Hyphomicrobiales bacterium | reverse complement strand
CTCTTGCCCGAAGCTCTGAGCGCGATACGGGCGGCCGCACGCAACGCCTTGCAAACCAGCCTGAATGTGGCGCTCGGTTCGGCCGTGGCGACGATCGGGCTCACAATTCCGGCGGTCGCCGTCGTTAGTCTTGTCAATGGACGCGAGCTCATCATCGGCCTTGGACCGCGCGACACCGTACTGCTGCTTCTAACCCTTGTGATCACTGCCGTCAGCTTCGGAACCGGGCGCACCAATATGCTGACCGGGCTGGTTCATCTCGTTATTTTCGCTACCTTCGTATTCTTGCTTGTAGTTCCCTAAGTTGCTGGGAGGACGGGGTGCCTGCGCGCCACAATCCTGGCCGTTCGTCGGCTTGCCACCCCTGTGGCGCTGCGGTAAGGGTCGCCGGTCCCCGCCGCGTCGCTTTTGCGTAATTCTCTGGACACTTCGTGAAGGCGCCGCCGGAAAGGCCGTCGCTGGCCGTGATGGGGAACTTTGTCCGTCGGGGCGGGGCGGGTTGTCGCGCGGACGCGCGTTGAGCGGACTTCAGAGGCCGGTCATGACGCAGATGCTGCAGGAATACCTTCCGTTGGCCGTGTTTATCGCGGTGGCCCTCGCGATCGGTCTTGCGCTGATGGTTGCGCCCTTCGTCGTCGCCTACAAGCAGCCTGACCCGGAAAAGTTGTCGGCTTATGAGTGCGGCTTTAACGCCTTCGACGATGCGCGCATGAAATTCGACGTGCGCTTCTATCTCGTCGCCATCCTCTTCATCATATTCGACCTAGAGGTGTCGTTCCTGTTCCCGTGGGCTGTGGCATTCGCAAAACTCGGATTCTTCGGCTTTTGGTCGATGATGGTGTTTCTTGCGATCCTGACCATCGGATTTATTTATGAATGGAAGAAGGGAGCGCTCGAATGGGATTGACGCCCGCGCGCTCTATGCCCGCGAGAAATTCGGCGATTGCCGATGAGGCATTCTTTACCGGATTGAACGCCGAACTCGCCGACAAGGGCTTTTTGGTAACGGCAACCGACGATCTCATCACCTGGGCGCGCACCGGCTCGCTGATGTGGATGACGTTCGGTCGTGCTTGATGTGCCGTGGTAATGATGGAGATGTCGATGCCGCGTTACGACGCCGAACGGTTCGGCTTCGCCCCGCGCGCGAGCCCGCGGCAATCGGACGTAATGATCGTCGCAGGTACTCTAACCAACAAGATGGCGCCGGCTTTGCGCAAGGTTTACGACCAAATGCCGGAGCCGCGTTACGTCATTTCAATGGGTTCGTGTGCCAACGGCGGCGGCTATTACCATTATTCCTACTCGGTCGTCCGTGGCTGCGACCGCATCGTGCCGGTCGATATTTATGTACCCGGCTGCCCTCCGACCGCGGAGGCGCTGCTATACGGCGTCATGCTGTTGCAAAAGAAAATCCGCCGCATCGGCACCATCGAGCGATGAGAGACAATATCGGCAATGGATGAGACGCTCGACAAGCTCGGCCGGACGATCGCCGACGCCCAGGCCACTCACGTGCTGGGCTACGCCATCGCTAATGGCGAGCTGACCGTGACAGCGACAACGGCCGACATCGTTGGGGTCGCTCGCTTCCTGCGTGACGATCCGCGCTGCCGCTTCGTCAACCTCATCGACATCACCGCGGTCGATTGGCCTGCGCGCGAGAAACGCTTCGATATCGTCTATCATTTGCTTTCGCCATATCTGAACCAGCGGGTCCGAGTGAAGATCGAAACCGATGAAGGAACGCCGGTACCATCGATCATCGAGGTGTTTCCTGGCGCGGACTGGTTCGAGCGCGAAACCTACGATCTTTACGGCGTGCTTTTCGTCGGCCACCCGGACATGCGCCGTTTGCTCACAGACTACGGATTTGAGGGCCATCCGCTGCGCAAGGACTTCCCGCTTACCGGCTACGTTGAGGTACGCTGGGATGACGAGCAGAAACGCGTCGTCTATGAGCCGGTGCGGCTCAACCAAGAATTTCGCAATTTCGATTTTCTCTCGCCGTGGGAGGGCACGGAATATCCCCTGCCAGGCGATGAAAAGGCGAGCGGTAACGGCAAGGGCGGCTGATGATGAAGGATACGCTCAAGGCCGGTTTAACGCACCGCTTTACCTACACAGTACCGGCAAACAAGACCGTACCGCATCTTTTTCCGGAAGCCATTGATTTCCAGGCGATGCCCCGCGTCTTCGCAACGGGGTTCATGGTCGGGTTGATGGAATGGACCTGTATTCAGCTGATGGCGCCGCACCTCGAACCAGGTGAGGGCAGTCTTGGTATCCACATTGATGTTAGTCATACCGCGGCCACGCCACCCGGGCTAACGATCACCGTGGATGCCGAATGCATCGAGGTGAAAGGGCGCAAGCTCACCTTCCGTGTTCACGCCCATGACGGCATTGATTTGATCGGCGAAGGCCGTCACGAACGTGCGGTCGTCGCGTGGGATAAATTCGGCGCCCGGGTCGCTGACAAGGCGAAGACAGCAAAGGTTGCGAGCTAGCGCAATGGCAGAGACCGGATTGCGTAACTTCACAATCAATTTTGGGCCTCAGCACCCGGCGGCGCACGGCGTGCTGCGTCTCGTGCTTGAGCTCGACGGCGAAGTGGTTGAGCGCGTGGACCCGCATATCGGACTGCTCCATCGCGGCACCGAAAAGTTGATTGAGCACAAGACTTACCTGCAGGCGATCCCTTATTTTGACCGCCTCGACTACGTCGCGCCGATGAACCAGGAGCATGCTTTCTGTCTCGCCGCGGAAAAGCTACTCGCCATTGAAGTGCCGCGACGCGCCCAACTCATCCGAGTGCTCTATTGCGAAATCGGGCGCCTGTTATCGCATCTGCTCAACGTAACGACACAGGCCATGGACGTCGGTGCGCTCACGCCGCCGCTCTGGGGTTTCGAGGAGCGTGAGAAGCTGATGGTGTTCTACGAACGCGCATCTGGCTCGCGCATGCACGCGGCCTATTTCCGCGTTGGCGGCGTGCACCAGGATCTGCCGGAGAAACTGATCGACGACATCGAGGCGTTCTGTAACCCGTTCCTCAAGGTGTGCGACGATCTCGAGGTGCTACTCACCGACAACCGTATTTTCAAGCAGCGCAATGTCGATATAGCCGTGGTCAAGCTCGCAGACGCATGGGCCTGGGGTTTTTCCGGCGTAATGGTGCGCGGTTCAGGTGCCGCCTGGGATTTGCGCAAGGCACAGCCCTATGAATGCTACACCGAACTCGATTTTGACATTCCGGTTGGCAAGAACGGCGATTGTTACGACCGTTACTGCATCCGCATGGAAGAGATGCGCCAGTCTATACGCATCATGAAGCAATGCATCGAACGCCTGCGCCGGCCGGATGGCAAAGGACCCGTGTCGATCGTTGACAATAAGATCGTGCCGCCCAAGCGGGATGAGATGAAGCGCTCGATGGAGGCGCTGATTCACCACTTCAAGCTCTATACCGAAGGCTTCCATGTCCCCGCAGGTGAAGTCTATGCGGCCGTGGAGGCGCCCAAGGGCGAGTTCGGCGTCTATCTCGTCTCCGACGGCACCAATAAGCCGTACAAGTGCAAGATCCGTGCACCCGGCTTTGCACATTTGCAGGCGATGGATTTCCTTTGTCGCGGCCACATGCTGGCGGACGTGTCCGCCATTCTCGGTTCGATCGACATCGTGTTCGGGGAGGTCGATCGCTAATGGCCGTCCGTCGCCTCGCGCCAAAGGACATACAGCCGAAGAGCTTCGCCTTCACGGCGGACAATCTCGCGTGGGCGAAAGCTGAGGTGAAGAAATACCCGGAAGGCCGCCAGGCGTCCGCAATCATCCCGTTGCTGTGGCGTGCGCAGGAACAATCCGGCGGCTGGTTGCCGGAAGCCGCCATCCGCTACGTCGCCGATTTCCTTGGGCTTGCGAATATCCGCGCGCTCGAGGTCGCGACGTTCTACACGATGTTCAATCTCGAACCGGTTGGGCGCTTCCATGTTCAGCTTTGCGGCACGACGCCGTGCATGCTGCGCGGCGCCGAAGAACTGAAACATGTCTGCCATAAGCGCATTGGCGAGCAACATTACGTCACAGACGATGGCACGTTCTCTTGGGTCGAGGTGGAATGCCTCGGCGCCTGCGTCAATGCGCCGATGGTGCAAATCAACGCTGACTACTACGAAGATCTGACTCTGGAAAGTTTTGAGAAAATTCTTGACGGTCTCGCCGCCGGCAAGACGCCGAAGCCGGGACCGCAAATCGATCGGCAATTGTCGGCCCCCATCGGCGGGCCGACCACGTTGAAAACGGTCAAGGCGTAACGATGCTCGACGACAAGGACCGCATCTTCAAGAATCTCTATGGCCTCCATGACTGGGGGCTAAAAGGTGCGCGCGCCCGCGGCGCGTGGGACGGCACCAAGGCGATCCTGGACAAGGGCCGCGACATCATCGTCAACGAGATCAAAGCTTCTGGCCTGCGCGGCCGCGGCGGCGCCGGCTTCCCCACCGGACTGAAATGGTCGTTCATGCCGAAACAGTCCGACGGGCGGCCTAACTATCTCGTGGTCAATGCCGACGAATCCGAGCCTGGTACCTGCAAAGACCGCGAGATTATGCGCCACGATCCGCATCTTCTCGTCGAAGGTTGCCTGATCGCCGGCTGCGCCATGGGCGCCAACACCGGTTACATCTACGTGCGCGGCGAATTCATCCGAGAGCGCGAGTGGTTGCAGGCCGCGATCGACGAAGCCTATGACGCCAACCTCTTCGGCAAGAAGTACATCCTCGGCTTTCCATTCGATCTCTACGTCCATCACGGTGCCGGCGCTTACATTTGCGGCGAGGAAACCGCCTTGCTCGAAAGCCTCGAGGGCAAGAAGGGCCAGCCGCGCCTCAAGCCACCGTTTCCCGCCAATGTCGGCCTCTATGGCTGTCCAACCACGGTACAGAACGTGGAGTCGATCGCTGTCGTGCCCGACATCATGCGGCGTGGCGCCGCCTGGTTCGCCGGCATCGGCCGGCCGAACAATACCGGCACCAAATTGTTTTGCATCTCCGGTCATGTGACCAAGCCTTGCACCGTCGAAGAGGCGATGGGTGTTCCCTTGCGCGAACTCCTGGAGACGCATGCTGGCGGTGTACGTGGCGGCTGGGACAATTTACTCGCCGTGATCCCCGGTGGCTCGTCGATGCCGTTGATTCCGGCATCGCAATGCGACGACCTGAAGATGGATTTCGACGCGCTGGCTGCGCTGAAATCAGCGCTCGGTACGGCAGCGGTGATCGTGATGGACAAATCGACCGACATCATCCGTGCCATGGCGCGCATATCGTATTTCTACAAGCACGAGAGCTGTGGCCAGTGCACGCCCTGTCGCGAAGGCATGGGCTGGATGTGGCGTGTGCTCACGCGCATGGCGGAGGGCAGGGCGCACAAGAGCGAGATCGACATGCTGTTCGAAGTGACGAAGCAGATCGAGGGTCACACCATCTGCGCCTTCGGCGATGGCGCGGCTTGGCCGGTGCAAGGCCTGCTGCGCCACTTCCGCCCGGAGATCGAGCGGCGCATCGACCAATATGCCGCTAATCCGCATCCGGATCCTGTGAGGGAGGCAGCGGAATGAGGGGCGCGGGTAAAAAATGACCAAGCTTGTTATCGACGGCAAAGAGGTCGACGTCCCGGCGGAATTCACGCTGCTGCAGGCATGCGAGGCGGCGGGCGCGGAAATTCCACGCTTCTGCTTCCACGAGCGGCTATCGATCGCCGGCAATTGCCGGATGTGCCTGGTTGAGCTCAAGGGCTCACCCAAGCCGGTCGCGAGTTGCGCCTGGGGCGTGCGCGACTGCCGTCCGGGCCCGAATGGCGAGCCGCCAGTCGTTAACACGCGCACGCCCATGGTGAAAAAGGCACGCGAAGGCGTGATGGAATTCCTGCTGATCAATCATCCGCTCGATTGTCCGATCTGCGACCAGGGCGGCGAATGCGATTTGCAGGATCAGGCCATGGCCTATGGCGTGGACTCAAGCCGCTACACCGAAAACAAACGCGCGGTCGAGGATAAATATATCGGGGCGCTGGTTAAGACGATTATGACGCGTTGCATCCATTGCACGCGATGCATCCGCTTTGCGACCGAAGTCGCAGGCGTTCCCGAGCTCGGCGCTATCGGCCGCGGCGAAGATATGGAGATCACGACCTATCTCGAAAGCGCCATGACTTCGGAATTGCAGGGCAACGTGGTCGATCTCTGTCCTGTCGGCGCATTGACCTCGAAGCCCTATGCGTTCGCGGCACGGCCTTGGGAGCTCAACAAGACTGAAAGCATCGATGTGATGGATGCCGTTGGCTCGGCGATCCGCATCGATACCCGCGGTCGCGAAGTCATGCGCATCCTGCCGCGCGTCAACGAGGCTGTGAACGAAGAGTGGATCTCCGATAAGACGCGCCACGTCGTGGACGGTCTGCGCTCGCAACGTCTCGATCAACCACTTATCCGTGAAGGCGGACGGCTGCGCGCGGCCTCATGGAGCGAGGCGTTCGCGGTGATTGCCGAGCGCATCAAGGCTGCAACGCCTGGGCGCATCGGCGCGATTGCCGGCGACCTTGCGACGGTTGAGGAATTGTTCTCGCTTAAGGATCTGATGACGCGGCTTGGCTCAAAAAATATCGACGCGCGTCAGGATGGTGCCGCGATTGATCCTGCAATGGGCCGTGCGACCTATTTGTTCAACGCGACCATTGCCGGGATCGAGCAGGCCGATGCGTTACTCATCATCGGATCAAACCCGCGCAAGGAAGCGGCGGTCCTCAATGCCCGCATTCGCAAACGCTGGCGTACCGGTAAATTTCCGATCGGCTTGATCGGTGAAAAGGCCGACCTGACCTATTCTTACGATCATCTCGGTGCCGGTCCCGAAACGCTCGCCGGTTTAAGCGAGCATGAATTCGGCAAGACATTGAAGGCGGCTGAGCGTCCGCTCCTCCTCATCGGGGCGGGGGCGCTCGCGCGCAAGGACGGCGCGGGTGTCGCGGCGATCGCTGCGAACACCGCCCTCGCCGTTGGCGCGGTGAAGAATGACTGGAACGGCTTTTCCGTCCTGCATTATGCAGCCTCGCGCGTTGGCGCTCTCGATATCGGATTCGTGCCGGGGCAGGGCGGTTTCACCGCTGCCGAGATGGCAAAGGCGAAAGCTCTCGACGTTCTCGTTCTCCTTGGGGCCGACGAAATCGACATCGGGCCGGGTGCTTTCGTGGTTTATATCGGCAGCCACGGCGACGCCGGCGCGCACCGGGCCGACGTCGTTCTGTCGGGTGCAGCCTACCCGGAAAAATCCGGTATCTATGTCAACACCGAGGGGCGCGTGCAGCTTGCCGGGCGCGCGGCGTTTCCCCCGGGAGACGCGCGAGAAGATTGGGCAATCCTGCGTGCACTGTCCAATGCGCTTGGCAAGACGCTGCCTTACGATTCGCTCAACGCATTGCGCAAAGCCGTGTTCGCCGCTTACCCGCATTTGTCACACATCGATCAAATTGAGCAGGCCGACCCGTCTGCGATCGGCGTGCTTGCTAAAACGAAAACTAAAACCGACCGGACAGGTTTTGTCTCGCCGGTCGATGACTTTTATTTCACCAATCCGATCGCACGCGCTTCGACTGTGATGGCTGAATGCTCGGCCATCGCCGAGGGCGCCGCAGCGATGACGGCGGCGGAGTGAACAACGTGACGCTTCCCGAATTCTGGACAAGCTATCTCTGGCCGCTGATCATCATGGTGGCCCAGAGCGTGTTGCTGCTTGTCATTCTTCTGGTCGCAGTTGCCTACATACTCTTGGCCGACCGCAAGATCTGGGCGGCAGTGCAGATACGGCGGGGGCCAAACGTTGTCGGGCCTTGGGGACTACTGCAGTCCTTTGCCGACTTGTTGAAATTCGTGTTCAAGGAGCCGGTGATCCCGGCCGGCGCCAACAAGGGCGTCTTCCTCCTGGCGCCGCTGGTCTCGTGTGTGCTCGCGCTCGCCGCCTGGGCAGTGATCCCCGTAAACGCCAAGTGGGTCATCGCCGACATCAATGTCGGCATCCTCTATATCTTCGCCATCTCCTCGCTCAGCGTGTACGGCATCATCATGGCCGGCTGGGCGTCAAATTCGAAGTATCCATTCCTCGCCGCGTTGCGTTCGGCGGCGCAGATGGTCTCCTACGAAGTCTCCATTGGCTTTGTCATCATTACGGTCCTGTTGTGCGCCGGATCGCTGAACCTTTCAGCCATCGTTGAGGCGCAGAACGGCAAGTGGGGCCTGCTGAACTGGTATTGGCTGCCGCTATTGCCGATGTTCGTGGTCTTCTACGTGTCGGCGTTGGCGGAGACGAACCGGCCGCCATTCGACCTCGTCGAGGCAGAATCCGAACTCGTTGCCGGATTCATGGTCGAATACGGCTCGACGCCATACCTGCTGTTCATGCTCGGCGAATACGTAGCCATCAGCACCATGTGCGCCATGGGAACGATCCTGTTCCTTGGGGGCTGGCTGCCGCCGGTGCCGTTTCCGCCATTCACCTGGGTGCCAGGGGTGATTTGGTTCACGCTCAAGGCGTTGTTCCTATTCTTCCTATTCGCGATGGCAAAAGCGATTGTCCCGCGCTATCGCTACGATCAATTGATGCGGCTTGGCTGGAAAGTGTTCCTGCCACTGTCTTTGGCGATGGTTGCGATTGTTGCCACAGTTCTGCAATTCACGGGCTTGGCGCCGAAATGACGAGGGCAGGCCAAAATGACCGTTTCGCCCGCCGGAATGATTGGTGCCGCCATTGGCATCTTCATCGGGGTGATCGGCGGCCGCGTCGTGGCGTTCGCGCTGGAACGGCGATTACGCTTGTTGGACCGGTCACTAACCGCGGAAGAACAAGCGTCCTTCGAGCGAAAAATTGCATTAATGCGGCGGCTGATTGTAGGCATCGATATCGTAACGTTCGCAGCGGTCGGTTATTGGGCGGGCACCTTGTTCGAATGACCCAACACTTCGGCCTTGCGACCTGCTTACAAGGGAGGATCGGCGCATGAGATTGGATCAAGCGGCGCGTTCGGTTTTCCTGTGGGAATTCACGGCGGCGTTTTTCCTGGCCATGCGCTATTTTTTCAAAGCCAAGCCGACGCTCAACTATCCTTTCGAGAAAGGGCCGATCTCGCCGCGTTTCCGTGGTGAGCATGTGTTGCGCCGCTATCCCAACGGTGAAGAGCGCTGCATTGCCTGCAAACTGTGCGAGGCGATCTGCCCGGCGCAGGCAATCACCATTGAGGCGGGCCCGCGCCGCAACGACGGTACGCGACGCACCACGCGCTACGACATCGATATGGTCAAATGCATCTATTGCGGTTTGTGCCAGGAAGCCTGCCCGGTTGACGCCATCGTCGAGGGGCCGAATTTCGAATTCGCCACTGAGACTCGCGAGGAACTTTACTACGACAAGGAGCGCCTGCTCGCTAACGGCGACCGCTGGGAGCGCGAGATTGCCGCCAACATGCGACTCGATGGGCCATACCGGTGATCGAATGATCCTTTCCGCGCTGTTTTTTTATCTCTTCGCCAGCATCTGCGTCGCCTCGGCCTTTATGGTCATCGCAGCGAGGAATCCCGTACACTCGGTGCTCTATCTTATTCTCGCCTTCGTAAACGCGGCGGGCCTTTTTCTGCTGCTTGGCGCTGAATTCCTGGCGATGATCTTAGTTGTTGTCTATGTCGGCGCGGTCGCCGTGCTCTTTCTCTTCGTTGTGATGATGCTCGACGTCGATTTCGCCGAACTTCGTCAGGGCTTCTTGCAGTATCTGCCGATCGGTGGGCTGGTCGGGATCGTATTCCTCGCGGAGATCCTTCTCGTGGTCGGTGCATGGAACATCGGACCGGGGATCCCAAATTTGGTAGCGGCGCCGATCCCGGCCTCGGTTACCAACACCGAAGCGATCGGGCTCGTACTCTACACGCGCTACCTCTATTTCTTTCAGGCCGCCGGTCTCGTCTTACTCGTCGCCATGGTCGGCGCAATCGTGTTGACGTTGCGCCACAAGGAAAATGTCAAGCGGCAAGTCATTGCTAATCAGATCGCGCGCAGCAAGGCGACAGCAATCGAAATCCGAAATGTCCGGCCCGGCCAAGGCCTGCAGGGATGATGCCATGACCATCGGCCTTGGACACTATCTCTCAGTTGGCGCGATCCTGTTTACGTTCGGGATCTTCGGCATCTTTCTCAACCGCAAGAATGTGATCATCATCCTGATGTCGATAGAATTGATCCTGCTTGCCGCCAATATCAATCTCGTCGCTTTTTCAAGTTTTCTCGGCGACATCGTCGGCCAGATCTTCGCGTTGCTCGTCCTCACGGTCGCGGCGGCGGAGGCCGCAATCGGACTTGCCATTCTCGTCGTTTACTACCGCAACCGCGGCTCGATCGCGGTCGAAGACGTCAATTTGATGAAGGGCTGAGATGTATCAGGCAATAGTTTTCCTTCCGCTGCTTGGCTGCCTGATCGCGGGTCTGTTCGGCCGCCTGATCGGGCCGCGCCCGTCCGAGGTTGTGACGACGACATTCCTTTTCATCTCGATGGCGCTGTCCTGGATCGCATTCGTCCAGGTCGGCCTTCTTCATCATGACGAGCGGGTGCTGCTGACGACATGGATGTCATCGGGGGATTTGAAAGTCGACTGGTCGTTGCGCATCGATACGCTCACTGTCGTCATGCTCGTCGTTGTGACCACGATTTCGGCATTCGTGCATCTCTATTCGATCGGCTACATGGCTGATGATCCGCACCGGCCGCGTTTTTTTTCGTATCTGTCGCTCTTTACGTTTGCGATGCTGATGCTGGTTACGTCCGACAATCTGGTCCAGCTGTTCTTCGGCTGGGAAGGCGTCGGCCTGATGAGCTATCTCTTGATCGGCTTCTGGTACCTCAAGCCCGAGGCCAACGCAGCGGCGATTAAGGCTTTTATCGTCAATCGCATAGGCGATTTCGGCTTCGCCCTCGGTATTTTCGCGGTTTACATGATGACGGGGTCGGTGGTGCTCGACATCGTGTTCGCGCAGGCGCCGGCGCTATTGGGCAAGACCATTAATTTTTTCGGCTGGCAAGCCGATGCGCTCACACTCATCTGTCTGTTGCTGTTCATGGGTGCGATGGGGAAATCGGCGCAGTTCCTGCTCCACACTTGGTTACCCGACGCTATGGAAGGGCCAACGCCGGTCTCAGCATTAATCCATGCCGCCACCATGGTCACCGCGGGCGTATTCATGGTCGCCCGGCTATCGCCGTTGTTCGAATTGTCGCCGACCGCTGCTGGCTTCGTCACTTTGGTTGGCGCGACCACCGCCTTCTTTGCCGCAACGGTCGGGCTCGTGCAGAACGACATCAAACGCATCGTCGCCTATTCGACTTGCTCGCAGCTCGGCTACATGTTTGTCGCCATGGGGGTCGGTGCTTATTCGGTCGGTATGTGGCATCTGTTCACGCATGCGTTTTTCAAGGCGCTGCTGTTCCTCGGCTCCGGCTCCGTGATCATCGCCATGCATCACGAACAGGACATTCGTCATATGGGCGGCCTGCGCCGAAAGATCCCATTCACCTATTGGACGATGGTGGTCGGCACGCTTGCGCTTACCGGATTTCCGTTCACCGCGGGCTTCTACTCAAAGGATGCGATCATCGAAGCGGCATATGCCGGGACGAATCCATTCGCGCTCTATGCCTTCATTCTCACGGTCACCGCGGCTTTGCTTACGTCGTTTTATTCTTGGCGGCTGATCTTCAAGACCTTCCACGGCGAACCGCACGACCGGCACCACTACGACGCGGCGCGTGAGAGTCCCTACGTCATCCTTGTGCCGCTCGTTTTCCTGGCCGCAGGCTCAATCATAGCGGGCTGGCCGTTCAAGGAATTATTCGCCGGTGAAGCGGTTGGGGAATTTTTCCGCGACTCGTTAAAATTCGCCGATGGCAATCATATCCTCGACGCCATGCACCACGTGCCGTGGCCGATCGTAATGCTGCCGACGTTGATGATGGCGATCGGATTCCTCATCGCCTGGCTATTCTATATTCGTAACCCGCGCATCCCCGAAGCGCTCGCGCGGCAACACGATGCGCTCTACAGGTTTTTGCTCAATAAGTGGTACTTCGATGAGCTGTATGAACTTGTCTTCGTACGGTCCACCAAGTGGCTTGGCCGTTTGTTGTGGAAGGGCGGCGACGGCTGGCTGATCGATGGGTTTGGGCCGGATGGTGTGTCCGCCCGCGTGCTCGACGTCACGCGCAATGTCGTGCGTCTGCAGACCGGCTACCTCTACCACTATGCCTTCGCCATGCTGATCGGGGCGGCCGCCCTGATTACCTGGTTCATGTTCGCCGGAGGCCATTGATGGCGAGCTGGCCGATCCTTTCACTGACGACGTTCCTTCCGTTGGTCGGTGTCATATTCATCATGATGCTAAGGGGCGACGACGAGTCGACGAAACGCAACGCGCGTTGGGCGGCGCTTTGGACGACGATCCTCACATTTGCCGTGTCACTGGCGCTGGTTTGGCGGTTCGATCCGTCCTCGGCCGAATTCCAGTTTGAGGAAAAAGCGCCGTGGCTCGGCGGTTACGGCACCTATCACATGGGCGTCGACGGCATCTCGTTGCCATTTGTCATTCTGACGACCGCATTGATGCCGCTCTGCATCGCCGCGAGCTTCGAGGCGATCGAGACGCGCGTCAAGGAATACATGATTGCGTTTCTTGTTCTCGAAGTGCTGATGGTCGGAACATTCGCCGCGCTCGATCTCGTTCTCTTTTATCTATTTTTCGAAGGCGGACTGATCCCGATGTTTCTTATCATCGGGGTCTGGGGCGGGGCGCGCCGGGTCTATGCCAGCTTCAAATTCTTTCTATACACATTACTCGGCTCGGTGTTGATGCTGCTCGCCATCATGGCGATGTATTGGGCCGCCGGCACGACCGACATCCCGACGCTGATGCGGCACGGCTTCTCGCCCGAGCTGCAGAAATGGGCTTGGCTTGCCTTCTTTGCCT
>JACQTM010000199.1 GCA_016210825.1 Hyphomicrobiales bacterium | reverse complement strand
CGCGCGGCTATGGCGCGATGTTCTCAGCGCATATTGGGCAGGCTGACGAGGGCTGCGATTTCGATTTTCTCGCCGGCACCGCGAAGGTGGCGGAGCCGGAGATTCATTAGGCTCGATCGCCTCGCCGGTTGACTGCGAGGGGAGAACGGCATCTTGATTTGTATCACATTTGTGATACATACGGAATGGCAAACGAGAATCACGCTATGAGAAAGACAGCCTACATCACCGCTCGTGTCGAACCGGCACTCAAAGCTTCGGCGGAAGGGGTGCTGCATAAACTCGGCGTGAGCACCACCGATGCCATTACCATGTTTTTACGCCAGGTGACGCTACGACGCGGATTGCCGTTCGACGTTCGAATTCCTAATTCTGCGACGGCGGCGGCCATCGCCGAGCTTGAGGGCGCGGCCGGCAGGAAGCTCAAACGCTACAAGAGCGCGCGCGCGATGATCTCGGGCGCGACGGGCCATCGGCGGAAAAAGCGGTGATAAAGCCGCTACGGCCCTCGACTGCTTTCAAGAAGGATCTCAAACGTCTCGCCAAACGCGGGTACGATCTCTCGCTGCTCGAAAAAGTACTGGCAAAGTTGCAAGCCGGAGAGCGGTTGCCATTTTCCAATCGCCCACACCCGCTCAAGGGCGAATGGCAGGGCTATTGGGACTGCCACATCCGGCCCGATTGGGTGCTGATTTATAAGACTAGCGCGACAGAGGTAAGACTTGCCCGCACGGGCACGCATAGCGACCTCTTCAAGGCATAGATACGCGCGCGGCTATGGCGCGATGTTCTCAGCGCATATTGGGCAGGCTGACGAGGGCTGCGATTTCGATTTTCTCGCCGGCACCGCGAAGGTGGCGGAGCCGGAGATTCATTGAGATCGAACGCGCGGGGTTGCCGCGTTACCGCCCAATGCTCCCGCGCGCGCCACAAGCTCCGCGAGGCGCTCCAAGCTCTGCGTCCAGCCCGCTTCCATACCGGCGAGCATCTGTGATGCCACGGGAGTCAAGCCGACCGCGCGTGCATGCACGGTGAGTTTTGTCTTGCCGCCGTGCTCGGCGAAGGTGACGGTTGTGAGCGCTTCGAGCAGGGGATTGCCCGCCATGTCTTCCGCGACAGCCGTAAAGACAAGCCGCTCTGGCGGGACGATTTCGCGGAAGGTGCCCGTCATCGGATACACGACGCCGTCGGGCCCGCGCATGTGAATAAGGATCGCACCGCCGACCCGCGCGTCCAGTTCGCAGACCGGGTTGGTGAAGCCATACGGACCCCACCACTGTGCCATGTGTTCAGGCTCGATCCACATTTTGAAAACGAGGCTGCGCGGCGCATCGAAGACGCGGGTGATATTGACTTCACGCGTTGGCGAAATTTCATCGTCAGCTGAAGCTGTCATCGAGGACTCTTATTCAGGTGCGCCAAATGCTCGTCGAGGCGTTCGAACGTGCTCGTCCATCCTCCCCGATGCCCGTCGCGTTCTTCGAGCGATTGGAACGGCTCATGGCGGAAAGTCATTAGCGTTTTCCCGTTCTGCTCGGCGAAAGTCACCGTCACGAGGGTTTCAAGGCCGCGTTCGCCCGATTCCTCCCAGACGAAGGTGAAGACGAGACGTTCGGGCGGAACGACATCGCGGAACATGCCATGCTGCCAGAGCTCCTTGCCGGTTTCTGTCGACGTGAGGCAGTGGCGCCAGGCGCCGCCGGGCCGGACGTCCATCTCGATATGAGTGCCGGGGTAGTCCCTCGGCCCCCACCAGTTTTTGGCGTGGTGCGGGTCGGTCCAGGCCTTGAACACGAGCTCGCGCGGCGCATTGAAAACGCGCGTGATCACAAGCACCCGCGCCGCCGGTTCGACAATGGGGTTATTTCTTGCGGCCACGCGTCTTCTCCTCCGCTACGTGAAATATGAGGGGCTCAGTGAACATCGATCAGTGCATTAAGCGTCGACCAGAACCTTGAAACCGCCATAGATCATGCGCTTGCCGTCGAACGGCATCGCTTTGGGATTCATCATCTTCGCGAGGCGCTTGTCCTTCATAACCTTGGCGAGGATGCGGTCGCGATCCTTGCGCGATCGATAGACGATGTACGAGAATACCACTGTCTCGCCGCCCTTGAGCTTGACACTGCGCGGGAAAGACGTCCGCTTTCCCACCTTGACGTCATCGGCGACGCATTCCCGGAATTCGAGCGCGCCGTGGTCGCGCCAGACCTTGCCCGCCGTCTGCGCCATGCGGCGATAGGCTTGCAGCTTTTTCTTCGGCACGGGAACGATAAATCCATCGATGTAAGACATGAATTCCTCGCTGGTTCTTGATCGTGATGTGTTGTCGCGCTGCGATCAGCTTCGCCGCGCGATCTGGGGCTTCTTCTCCATCGGAAAGAGCGAAAAGTAGGGCTGCGCCTCGTCCAGCACGCGCGCAAAGGATGGCCGCGCCATCAGGCGGTCGAGATAGGCCGGCAGATTTCTGTGCGCCGGGCCGAAGGGTACGACCGTGTTGGCGTAGAAAAGCGCCGGAGCGGCCGCGCAATCCGCCAAAGTAAAGTCATCGCCCACCATCCAGGTCCTGGATTCGAGCGCTGGTTCGATCATGGCGTAGGCTTCGCGCAGCTGCGCCGCCGCGCGCTCTACGCCGAAAGGATCGCTGCTTCCCGATGGCCGCAGCCGGTCGGTGACAATCTTCTGCATCGGCTCCTGGACGTAATGGTCGTAGACGCGGTCCCATAGACGCGTCTGCCAGGCGCGGTCCTCGGTAAGCGGCAGGAATGGCGTCCCGCCGGGGTAATAAGTATCCAGGTATTCAATGATGATGGTCGACTCCGCAACGGTGTGACCCCGCGCCTCGTCGCGCAGCACCGGCATCTTGGCCATAGGCCAGACCACCTTGAATGCCGTGCTCGACCGCTCGTCCGCCAGATCGACGATGACCGGCTCGAACGCGATCCGGCCCTCGTACAGCGCGATCAGCGCCTTGTGGCAGAACGACGCCAGCGGATGGAAATAGAGCTTCAGCGACATGGTGCTACCCGTGCTTCAAGCCCTCTTCAAGTATTCGCCGAGCTGATCGAACGTGCCGCCGAAGCCCTGTCGCATCGAGTCGAACATGTCCGCGAAGGTGATGTGTTCTTCCTCGGTGGCGTTTATGGGGCCACCGCGCAATGTGAGCGTCGTCCTTCCGCCCTGCTCCGACAGGGTCAGCGTGTTGAGGACTTCGAGTGGCCATGTCTCGCGGATCTTGCTGAACGGCGCGCGCGTGACCCCGCCATTCGCATCGGAGAAGGAACTGATATAGATGAGCCGTTCCGGTGCCGCGATCTCGCGATAGATAAATCGCCCCCACATGTCGTGGCCGGGCTTGAACTGCATCGCGTAGTGAAAGATGCCGCCTGGGCGGACGTCCAGCTTGATGACGCGGATGGTGCAACCCTTCGGCCCCCACCACTGCGCCAGGCGCTCAGCCTCGGTCCATGCCTTCCACACCAGTTTGCGCGGCGCATCGAACACGCGCGAGATGACGAAGTCGGTGCGTTGTCCTGCGGTCTCAGTCTTGGTCGGGGTCATAATTGTCATCCACTCGTTT
>JACQTM010000218.1 GCA_016210825.1 Hyphomicrobiales bacterium | reverse complement strand
GGCGAACGACGATGTGCCTGCCCGAACGCGGGCGCATCGGCATCTTCAATCGTTCCTATTACGAGGAAGTTCTGGTGGTGCGCGCACATCCGGAAATTCTTGCACGCCAGCGGCTGCCGTCCGATCTCGTGACCAAGAAAATCTGGGAGCAGCGGTTTGAGGATATCCGCGCCTTCGAGCGCTATCTTGCCCGCAACGGCACGTTGATCCTGAAATTCTTTTTGCATGTCTCCAAGGAAGAACAGCGTAAGCGTTTTCTCGAACGTCTCGACGATCCGGACAAACGCTGGAAATTCTCCATGGGTGACGTCGCCGAGCGCAAGCTCTGGGACGACTACATGACATATTATGAAGAAATGATCCGTGCGACGAGCCGCCCCGAGGCGCCGTGGTTCGTGGTGCCGGCGGACAAGAAATGGTTTACCCGGCTTGCCGTTGCAGGGGCCATGGTCGATGCCATGGAACGGCTCGAATTATTGTATCCAAAGGTGCCCGATGCGACTCTGCGCGAGATGCGGGAGGTTCGCGCCGCGTTGGCGGCCGAGGACTCCGGTTCCGTACGCGGCAAATCGTCCCGTTGAATTGATGGGTAATTGCGATGCGAATCCTGGCACTCACACTTTGCATCGTCGGCGGGCTGACGCCGGCGCTGGCGCAATCGGAAGTAACGGTCGAGATCGCCTCGCGCGGGCAAAAGGTGCGGACGCTGCTGATTCAGCCGGAGAAGCCCGCCGCAAGTGTTATCCTACTCGCTGGAGGTCACGGCAAGCTCGATCTTTCCGCCGACGGAAAGATTGGTTGGGGCGCTGGCAATCAGCTCGTGCGCACGCGGGCTGCGTATGCCCGCGCCGGATTTATCACCGCTGTTCCCGATATCGCGCCCGATTTGAAGACGCCGACGGGCACCGTCAATTATTACCGCGTCAATGCTTCGCACGCGCGCGATACCGGCGCCATGGTGAAATATCTGCGCGCGATCAAGGCGCCTGTCATTGTGGTTGGCACCAGCCGCGGAGCGATCTCGGCGGGCAACGCGGTGGCGAAATTGAGTGGCGAGGAGCGGCCCGATGCCATGGTGCTGACGGCGGCCATGTTGATGCCGGTCGATGCGAAAACTCCAAGCGTGCATATGGCGGCGGGCGGCGATGCCAATCGCCTCCAGATTCCGCTGTTGGTCGTCGGGCACAGGAAGGATCGCTGCAAGTGGACGCTGCCGGCGTCGATCGATGCGTTCAAGGCTTGGCTTGCCCGCGGCGGCGGAAAACTCGATGTCGTCATGCTCGATGGGCCGGAAGGCAAAGGCGACCCTTGCGAGGCACAATCCGCTCACGGCTTTGCGGGCATCGACGATCAGGTAGTTGCGACAGTCAGCCAATGGATCAAGAGCCGGGATTTTTCCTCGCGCTGACGCTTCGAACGTGTGCCGGGACTTGCCGGTCGGCCTTGCTTTCCGCTACAAGAACGTTTGCGGCCAAGGTTAACGGGGCGTTAAGACTTCTC
Source organism: Hyphomicrobiales bacterium (assembly GCA_016210825.1). GTDB lineage: Bacteria > Pseudomonadota > Alphaproteobacteria > Rhizobiales > Xanthobacteraceae > JACQTM01. The sequence continues at coordinate 1,215 of JACQTM010000218.1, read as the reverse complement.
CGCGACCTTGGAAACCGCAAGACGAGGGACATTGGCATGTCTATGCGCATTTCTCTTCGCGCGCTGGACCGGGCGGGCATTCGGCCTGCACCCGCTGCCGCCCTCATTCTCGGTGGTCTGCTTCTTATCAGCCCCTGAGGGCCGACTGGGCTTTTGCGCCTGGGCACTCAGGGGGGTGATGTGAACGCCAAAACCCCAGAGCGCCCATTCAGAGGGCGCAAAACGAAGAAGAGGACCCTTTCCATGACCACGTCAGCGAAGTCCGAAAAGGACCGCGTCGTCATTTTCGACACGACATTGCGCGACGGCGAGCAGTGCCCCGGCGCCACAATGACCCATGAGGAGAAGCTCGAAATCGCGGCGCTCCTCGACGAGATGGGCGTCGACATCATCGAGGCCGGCTTTCCGATCGCCTCGGACGGCGATTTTGCCGCCGTGCATGAGATCGCGAAACGCACCAAGAAAGCGGTCGTTGCCGGCCTTGCCCGCGCCGGCCAAAAGGACATCGACCGCGCCGGTGAAGCGATCAAGCCGGCCAAGCGTGGACGCATTCACACGTTCATCTCCACTTCGCCCGTGCACATGAAGTGGAAACTGCAGATGGAGCCCGAGCAGGTCTACGAGATGGTCATTGCGTCGGTGACGCGGGCGCGCAATTTCACCGATGACGTCGAATGGTCCTGCGAGGATGGCACGCGCACCGAGCACGATTTCCTCTGCCGCTGCGTCGAGGCCGCAATCAACGCCGGGGCCACGACCATCAACATCCCGGACACGGTCGGTTACACGGTGCCGGAGGTATATGCCGCGCTCTTCAACATGGTGCGTCAGCGCGTGCCCAATTCCGACAAGGCGCGGTTTTCCGTGCATTGCCATGACGATCTCGGCATGGCGGTGGCCAATTCACTGGCCGGCGTCGGCGGCGGCGCACGGCAGATCGAATGCACCATCAACGGCATCGGCGAGCGGGCGGGAAATGCCTCGCTCGAGGAAGTCGTGATGGCGATGAAGGTGCGCAACGACGTCTTGCCATATTGGACGAGTATCGAGGCGACCATGCTGACGCGCGCGTCCAAACTGGTGTCGGCCGCGACCTCGTTTCCGGTGCAGTACAACAAGGCCATCGTCGGCCGGAACGCCTTCGCGCACGAATCCGGCATTCATCAGGATGGCATGCTCAAGCATACCCAGACTTACGAGATCATGACGCCAGAG
>JACQTM010000191.1 GCA_016210825.1 Hyphomicrobiales bacterium | reverse complement strand
GGGTATACCCGAGTTCGGTCATCTATATACGCCCAAGTCGGATATATCCGACTTGGGTGATCAAGTCCGGGCAGGCATTTTCGGAATCATGCTCCAGACGGCCTATCCCAATCGCGCAGCCGTTCGAAGATTTTGTTCGTTTATCCAATGTGTCGCGGCGAAGGCGAATAATCTACCTCGCCACGGAATAAGAACTCTGACACCGATGACGTGGCAGCGCCGACACTTCATAAAAAGCGCCGGCGCTGGATACAAAATGCGGATACTTGATCGGCTGCTTCAAATAGTGTGAACGGCTAGGCTTCGGCTCGCCGGCTTCCCCAAAAGCCGATCGCCACGAGCACAATCGCCGCCGCCACGACCACTGCCAGCGTGATGTCGGGCACATAATAGGTCGTGTAAACTTCCCAGCCGAGGGGGCGCAGCACTTCCACAAGCTGCGTGTAGACGCCGGCAAGATGGCCGCCAAGGGTGCCGGTGATGCCGAGCAGGAAACTGCCGAGAACCGCCAGACCGGCCATGACCCAGCGCATGATCCCGTTCCACAAGGCTTCACCTTGGATCCAGCGCGTGGCCATCAGCAGCGCCCAGTATGCCACGGTCCATGATGCGACCAGCATGTGATTACGCCCAAGCGGCGTCGTCGAGATCGTCTCCCACGGCCACACCATGAGACCGATCACATAAGCAACGATGCCCGAGACGAGGCCCCACACCAAGAGCGGAACGAGCGCCCGGTCGACGGCCTTTGCAAGCGGTCCGTCGGACGCGGCACGCAACAAGATCGCCAAGGTAGCCGTCATCCAAAGAGCAATCGGAAAATGGATGAGAACGATATGGTAGGCGGCCATGGTCAGGCTCCTTGTTTGCGCTTGAGCAGCAGGTTCAGGGCAACGCCGAATCCAGCGATCAAGACGATGCCCGCTAACATGGTGATTGCCCATTGTCTCCGGATCGCGTCGGAGAACTCCAATTCGATCGCGTAATGAGCGAGCTGTGCTTCGGTGTGGCGGTACTTCACCGGAACGCCCTTTTTGATGTACTCAGCACCGCCGTGTTTTGCGCTGTTGAGATGCGGCCAGTTGATCTGGCCGGGATAGAACAATGTGATATTGGTCCAGGGCTGGTCCCACGCCGGATCACTGCCGTTGAAACGAACCGCCGCGATTTCGGCGTCGCGCCCGAGACCGAGCGTGAAGGGCAGCGAGACCTTATGCCAGCGGCTGCCGAGTGAATCGCGGTGCACCGCAAAGGCGACGTTGTAGACGCGCTTGTCGATGAAAATTTTGTCGTCGGCGGGACTGCCGGTGTCCATGGCGCGACGGAGCGTGATCTCCCAATAGCCATTCTCCCAACGGGCCTTGCTGGCCACCTTGATGTCGCCATGCGACCCGCTTGGCTTTTGCAGCAGCCGGCGCGGAATGGTATCGCCGTCCTGCCATGCATAGCTGGCATCGAAGGGTACGGCATTCTCTTCGCTGATGAAGTAGACGTCGTCGAAGCCAAGCTTACGCTGGATCAGGTCGTTCCAGTTCAGCGCCCGCTTGCCTACCTTTTGCGGATCGAGCATGAAGCGCGGCTGCTTTTTGTCAGCGTCCCAATTGGTGGCGAACGGGCCTTTGCCGGCGTCGCCGCCGCGCAACTCGAAGACATACTGGTCGTCCGATGCGCCGATCGGGCTGGAGCGATGCGCGCGCCAGTGCCACAAATCGAGGAAATATCCACCCTTGCGCAGGGCCGCGAGTTGATCCTCCGGCACGACCGAAGCCCAGTCGCCGGGGTTGCTGCGTGTCGCCGGCAGGTGCTTGCCGACTTCCACCTGATTGCGCTTGGCGCCCAGATAAGGGTGCGCCTTGACCTCCGCGGCCGTGGCCTCGTTGGTGAAGAAGCGCATGCGGTCGCCGATCGCGATATAGCCGCCGTACCGTGCGAACTCAGGCACGCTGCCGTCGTCGACGAGCATCGTCAGGCGATCCTCGTAAATTCCCTGCGGTTGCGGCCCCGGAACGCTGTCACCATAGCGGACCCACTTGCCGCCCTCGAACTTGATCATGTCGTGATAGATCGATGGCTGCTTCGCGGGCCAGCGGTAGCGGAAGAGAATGTCGGTGCCGTTATAGGCGGCCTTAACCTGCAACGGCATGGTCAGGTCTTTGGGGATGAAGATGTTGCGGCTGATGTCGTTCTTGATCACGCCGGTTCCATGGGTGAACCACGATAGGCCAAGAACGCCAATAAAAATCGCGATGCAGAGACCGAGAAGTGCCCTTCTCATCAGTACCTCCTGCAATTGTCTCCTTGTGACCAACTTTTCGATCAAATCAGAACCGATTGCTGCGGGATTACATTGAGATTTGTCAAAACATGATGCGCGTCGTCTAAGTTTGCGAATGCGCATGCCAGATATTGAATTGCGTCATGACTGCAATTTGGTAATCGAACGAGCGACGGCGGATCGGATCGTCGAGATGGAGTCGAGAATTTTTCATTACCATTTTCACGCGCGTAAACCCGCGAGCGCGTAAATTCGTCCTCAATGAACGTGCCGTTCTTGCTGCAGATATTGATTCTTCACGGATAAAATAGGGGCGCCTTGCGGCGCCCCTTCGGCGTGAGTCGTGGCGAACGGCGGTCAGGTCGCGCTGATCGCCGCCTTCATCTTGGCGGGCGTGTACGGCACAGAGC
>JACQTM010000201.1 GCA_016210825.1 Hyphomicrobiales bacterium | reverse complement strand
GCGCGGCGACGAACAGCGCGGTGGAAATTCGGTAACCGAGCAACGGCAAGAGCAGGATGTAGGCGGCGATAACGGCGAAGGCGAGCGCGACGAGACCATAGGCGCGCCGCGGCTGCGGCAACGTCGTAGTGCCCGCCATTGCGGCGCGACGCACGAGCACGTCCTGGACGATCAGGACCATGCTCGTGACGGCCATGAAGACCAGGACTATGCGCGGATAAAATCCCGGTCCGATCGGTACCAGCGCCAGCTGCGGCAAACCGAACGACTGCACGAGCAACGCCAGGCTGACCGCAAGGCAGATCAGCCCGGCGATGGTGTCGCGGCCAAGCCTCATTTCTTGATGAGGCCGAGCTCGGTCATGATCACCTTGCTCTCGCGGTCAAGCTTATCGAGGAATGGCCCGTATGCCTTGGCATTGAGATATGCGACACCGGTGCCTTGTTTTTTCATCGCATCGGCGAATGCGGGCTCCTTGGCGGCCTTGCCGCACGCGTCGTCAAGCTTGGCGCGTACCGCGGCCGGAGTGCCCTTCGGCACCACGAGACCACGTAGCACCGCGAAGACGACGTTGACGCCGAGTTCCTTTAGCGTTGGCACGGTTGGAGCCTCGGGGTCCCGTTTCTCGGACGCGATGGCAAGGAACTTCAACTGGCCGGCATCGACCTTGCCCTTCTGCGTGAGATTGGCGTCGGTCAAGTCGATATGGCCGCCGAGAATGGCGTTCATGCGCGGCGCAAGGCCCTCATACGACACGTACTTGAGCTTGATACCGGCCGCTTTTTCGACCAGCGCCGGAAAGATGTGGCTGGTCGATCCGAGCGTCGCGCCGACGGTGATCTCGCCTGGGCGTTTTTTGGCGTCGCCGGCAAGTTCGGCCCAACTCTTCCACGGTGTTTTCGGGCTCGCTGTCAACACCGAAGGCGTCGATGCGATCAGGCAGATCGGCTCGAAGTCACTGTATTTAACGTCGGTGATGCCGGCGTAATGGACGAGATGGATATAGTCGTGCACGGCATAGACCGTATAGCCGTCCGGCGGCGAGCCGCGAGCTTCGCGCGCGCCGACCGTGCCCGAGGCGCCGGTGACATTCGCGATCACGATTGGCTGGCCGATGTGCTTTTGCAGCAGCGGCGCAAACGGGCGGAAGATGTTGTCGGTGTCGCCACCGGCCGCCCAGGGCACGATCAGCTTGATTGGCCGATCCGGATATTCAGCGGCATAGGCGCTGCCGGCAAGCAGCGACAGTGCGGCCGCCAGCATCAGCGGTTTTCTCATGGTATTTCCTCCCAGTCGTTTGTTCTTTATTCCGACAGTCACGAATTGGCCAATTCACGCAAAGGCCAAACTGCGCCCCGCGTCGCGCCAAATATCCATACGATGGACATTTCCGGTGCTGCGGTAAAGGCTCATGATTGGGTCTCGCCCCCAAAAAAGTAACCGCCGAAACCCCCGGTCTATTCCATAGGCAGGCCGGCGTAGTTTTCCGCAAGCGAGGTCGCCGCCGCCTGCGACGAAGTGACGTAATCAAGCTCCGCAAGCTGCCGGCGCATTTCGAAATCGTTCTCGAAATTGTAGCGGTGCAGCATCTGCGTCATCCACCAAGAGAACCGCTGCGCCTTCCAGACCCGGTTGAGGCACGTCGCCGAATAGTTTTGCAGCAGATCGGTGCGGTTTTTCCGGTAGAACGCCTCGATCGCACGCGAAAGCACGCGTACGTCGGCGAGCGCGAGATTCATACCTTTGGCGCCGGTCGGCGGCACGATATGGGCCGCGTCGCCGGCGAGATAGAGACTGCCGAACTGCATCGGCTCGCAGACGAAACTGCGCATCGGCGTCACGCTCTTTTGTACAATATGCCCTTCGGCGAGCTTGCGCGTGCCGCCGAGGCGTACGTGCAGCTCTTCCCAGATGCGCGCGTCCGGCCAATCGTCGATATCTTCGTCGGGTGCGCACTGAATATAGAGCCGTGCCAGCGTGGGAGAGCGCATGGTGTAAAGCGCAAAGCCTCGCTCGTTGTACGCGTAGATCAATTCGTGGTCGGGCGGCGGGGATTCGGAGAGAATACCGAGCCAGCCGAACGGATAATCGCGCGTAAAATTGGTCAATACGCCGGGAGGCATGCTCGGGCGGCAAACGCCGTGAAAGCCGTCGCAGCCGCCGATGAAGTCGCACGCGATTTGCTTTGTCTTCCCGTCATGCTGAAACGCGATCTTGGGCTCCTTGCCGTCGAAATCGTAAACGTTTGTTCCCTTCACTTCGAACAGGATCTGCCCGCCATCGGCGAGCCGGCGCGCGATCAGATCCTTCACCACCTCTTGCTGGCCGTAGATTGTAACACCCTTGCCGACAAGCTTTCGGAAATCGATGCGGTGCAGCGCGCGATTAAAGCAAAGGTAATTGCCGTCGTGAAACATCGCCTCGCGCGTAAGGCGCTCGCCAACGCCGGTCTCGACCAGCATGTCGGTTGCCCATTGCTCGATCAGGCCGGCGCGGATGCGCGCCTCGCAATATTCACGGCTGCGATTTTCGAGGATGATGGATTCGACGCCGGCGAGGTGCAGCAGATGCGACAGCATCAACCCCGCCGGGCCGGCGCCGACGATCCCCACTTGCGTGCGCATTCCAACCCCTTCGGACAATTGTTTTATTGCCAGCTATCAATGGTACGATGCAATGGCAAGGCTAGTCCGGCCAGCCGTACCGCGGGACCTTGTTCTTGTAGGCGCGATATGTCTCGCCGAACTTCTTCTCCAGATAACGCTCTTCGCGCAGCACGACGCCGAAATGCATCGTCAGTGCCGCCGCAACCAGCAGCACCAGCATCCAGTCCGAGGCGAGCGCGATGGCGAGGCCGGCGAGCAGGATCGTCAAGCCGACATACATTGGGTTTCGCAACCAGCCGAAAATTCCCCCGGTCACTAGATTAAGCGAGGGCTTCCATGGCTCGACATTGGTGCCGGCCCGCACAAAGCGCGTTCGCGCAACGAATGCCAGCGTCAGACCCGCCGCCATCAGTGCGACACCGATCGCGATCCGGGTCCAGAACGCAATGAACGTCGCCAACACATATGCAGGCAGCAACCAGTCGAACAACAGACCGAACACCAGCACCGCCAGCGCGATCAGTGGCGGCGGGGCGATGACCCCCGGCGTATCCCGTTGCTCGTTCATCACGCGTCCGTGCGATTAGCGGCGATACGTCTTGGTTTCTGAGATGCTTCCGTCCGTATAGGTCAACTCGACCGACACCGTTTTAGTTGCAGGCGGCAACTTCAAATAGGGCTGCACGTCGCGCGGGATGGCGGCAGGATCCTTCGCGTCGCAGGGCGGCAAGGTGAGTTTCTTGTCGGGCACGGTGGTGTCGATGCCGATGCGCGCCTCGCGGATGGCGCAGCGATACGACACCAAGTGGGTGTAGTAGACCAGAAGACCGTTGAACTCGCGAAATTGCAACCAGCTTCCGCTGCTCATTTCCAATGTTTGCCGCTGACCGCGCGCGAGCGCTGCGCCAGGTTCGAAGCGAATCGGAAATGGTTGCGCCCAGTCGCCGCGCAAATCGGCGTAGCGTACATAGATCGTTGTTGCCGGCGTGTCGGCGTCGAGCTGTAGCGACGGATTGGGCATGCGCTTGCGCGTGCGCGGATCGAGCGTGTCGAGGAAGCCGGTCTCTTTGAAATTTCCGCTCTCGCCGAGACGCCAGGAGATTGCCGTCACTGGATCGGCAAAAGATAACGTCACCGACCAGCCGCTGTTGTGGCGCATGAAATTCGCAATCGGGCCGTTCACCGGCTCAGTCGACGACTCTCGGCGCTCGGCGCGGCCCAACGGGGCAACTGGCAAAGCCGCGATCTGCGGCAGCGGTTCGACCTTGGCGTCGCCAAGCTTGCCGCTTAGCACAACGTCGCCCACCACTTGGTCGTAATAAGCCGGCGTTTGATCGTGGCGCACGCGCGCTGCCATTTGCTTGACGCCGGATTGGGTGCGCTTGGCGACTTGTACCAATGTCAACCCGGGCGTCGCCAGTTGCTCGGCGAAGGCGCGCGTGAACACCGAATTTGGATTGGCGTCATCGTCGCCAAGGCGATCGAGCGCGGTCTGCTTCGCGCCGGCGGAAAAGACGATGAACACGCCTTCCGATGGCGTCATTGCGGCAAGGCCGCCGGTGCCGCGCACGGCGCGTGTGCCGCGTCGCTCGAACGGATTGTTACGACAGGCGTCGAGTACGAGGATTGCCGTGCGCACGCCGCGCGCCTGCAGGCGGTCGGTGATGCGTTGAGCGGCGAAGGCGGCGTCGCGCACGAGCTCTTCCTGCCCGTCGGTCGCCGCCGGCACATCGACGGGTAAGAGGTAATTCTCACCCTGGATCTCGAAGCCGTGGCCGGCGAAGAAAAACAATGCCGTGTCGCCGGCATCGACCGCGCGGTCGAATGCGAGCAGCGCCTCGCTCATCGCCCGCCGCGATAAGTTGGTGCCATATTGAACGGAAAAGCCGAGGCTTTTTAGCGTGTCGCCCATCTTGCGAGCGTCGTTGGCTGCTTTTTGCAGCGCTGGGATGCTCTGGTAACTGTCATTGCCGATAACGAGAGCCACGCGTTTTTCGGCGAAAGCCGGCGGTAGGGCCGCAACGAAAGCGAACGCCAGCACGGCGACCCCCGACAAAATCCTTGTCATCCACCCCTCCCGCTGGTTCAAGCCTGCACTGGCCCAAGCGCATATGCCGTGTAAATCAGGCCGCCGCAACGCCACCATGATAGTCGACGCTCGCAAGAGAAAGTTCAATTTTTCCGTGCCCCGAACGCTAGCGGATAGCGACCAATGCTGAGTCGAGATCGGCGATCAAATCATCGGCGTCCTCGATGCCGACCGAGAGCCGCACCAGCGCGTCGCCGATGCCGAGACCAGCCCGCACCTCCTCCGGGACCGAGCCGTGTGTCATCAAGCCCGGATGCTCGATCAGGCTTTCGACGCCGCCGAGGCTCTCGGCCAGCGCGAATATTTCGCAGCGTTCGAGGAAGGCTCGCGCGCCAGCCAGATCGGTGGCAAGCTCAGCCGAAATCATGCCGCCGAAGGCACGCATCTGCGTCTTGGCCAATGCGTGTTGCGGATGGCTGGCAAGCCCCGGATAGAAAACCCGCTTGACTTTGGGATGGCGCTCCAGCCATCCCGCGACCTTAAGCGCCGAAGCGCAATGCCGCTCCATACGCAGCGCCAGTGTCTTGAGCCCGCGCAATGCGAGAAAGGAATCGAATGGCCCCTGAATCGCGCCAACGGCGTTCTGTAAAAACTTCATGCGTTCGCGCAGTTCGGTATTTTCTCCCACGACCGCGACGCCGCCGATCATATCGGAATGACCGTTGAGATATTTTGTCGTCGAATGCACGACGATATCGATGCCGAATTCGAGCGGGCGCTGGATATAGGGGCTGGCGAAGGTGTTGTCGGCGACAGTGAGGATTTTCCGCTGGCGCGCGATCTCGGCAACGCGACGCATGTCGATGAGCTTGAGCAGCGGATTGGTCGGCGTCTCGATCCAGATGACCTTGGTGTCCGGCTGGATCGCGGCTTCAAGGGCGCCGGTATCGGTTAAGTCCGCGTAGGTTGTCGTCAACCCCGCGGAGATATTGCGCACGCGCCCGAACAACCGCCGGGTGCCACCATAAATGTCGTCGGTGGCAACCACATGCGCGCCCTGCGGCAGGATATCGAGAGTAGTTGAGATCGCCGCGAGCCCAGAGGCAAAGGCAAATGCGGCGCTACCGCCCTCGAGATCGGCGATGCAGCGCTCGAACGCCATACGCGTCGGATTTTTCGTGCGCGCGTAGTCGTAGCCCTTGTGCACACCAGGACTGTCCTGGACATAGGTCGAGGTCGTGTAAATCGGCATCATCACGGCGCCGGTCGTGGGATCGGGCGATTGCCCTGCATGCACGCAGCGCGTGGCGAAGCCGGGACGGTTCGGTTTGGTCATTGCAGATGCCTGCATAAGTTATCCCTCCCCGTAATGGGGAGGGTAGCTCCTCGCGGAGAATAGCGACGCGAGGAGCCGGGTGGGGTGACAGCGCAGAGCCATCCCCCCACCCGGCCGCTCGCTATCGCTCGCGTCCACCCTCCCCACATGGGGGAGGGATTAAGAAAGCCGGTCATTGCAATGCAACCCTAAAATGGTTGATGAGATCGATACGGGTGATGAGGCCGAGGAATTTCGCGCCATCCATTACGATGGCCACATAATCCTTGCGGAATAACGGTATCAGATCGGATATCGGCGCGCTTGCCGGAATGGTTTCAAGGCGCGTGGTCATGACGTCCTTGACCGGGAGGGCGAATGCGTGAGCCACAGATTTCGTATGTGTCAGCAGCGCACCAAGCAGATCGCTCTCATCGATCAGACCGACGATGCGTTCGCCCTCGACCACCGCAAGCTGTGAGACATCGGCGGCCCGCATGCGGGCAAATACCGTGCGCAAGGTATCGTTCGGCCGCACTTCAATGGCCGTCTCGCCATGACGGGCGATGACGAGATCGCGCACGGTGCCAAAACGCTCGCGGTCAATCCAGCCTTCTTGGGCAAGGAAACTGTCGCTGAACACTTTCGAAAGGTACTTCGCTCCGGAATCGCAAACAAAACTAACCACGCGCTTCGGTTTTGATTGCGTGCGGCAATAGCGCAGGGCGGCGACTAGCAGCGTGCCGCTGGAGGAGCCGGCGAACACACCCTCCTTGCGCAACAAATCACGTGCGGCGGCAAAGCTTTCGGGATCGGCGATGGAATAAGCATGCTTGACGAGAGACAGATCAGCATTGGGGGGAAGAAAATCTTCGCCGATGCCTTCGACCGCCCAGCTTCCCGCCTCGATCATCTCGCCGGAATTGACAAAGGGCGCGAGCACCGAGCCGACCGGATCGGCGAGGATCATTTCCGTTTTTGGTGAATTCTGCCGCATGTAGCGCCCGACACCGGTGAGCGTCCCGCCGGAGCCGACGCCAACGACAATGGCGTCGATATGTCCATCCATTTGCGCCAGTAATTCCGGCGCAGTCGTCGCCTCGTGAGCGCGCGGATTGGCCGGATTCTCAAATTGATTGATGTAGAACGCGCCCGGTGTGCGCTGCGTCAGCGCCATGGCGAGGTCCTGATAATAGTCCGGATGACCCTTGCCGACGTCGGAGCGCGTAAGCACCACTTCGGCGCCCATGGCACGCGCGTGCAAGATCTTCTCACGCGACATTTTATCGGGAACGACAAGCAGCGTGCGATAGCCCTTCTGTCCGGCAACAAGCGCGAGGCCCAAGCCGGTATTGCCAGCGGTCGCCTCAACGATGGTGCCGCCCGGCCGTAAATGTCCGTCGGCTTCCGCTGCTTCGATCATGGCGCGCGCCGGGCGATCCTTGATCGAGCCGGATGGATTGGCGT
>JACQTM010000197.1 GCA_016210825.1 Hyphomicrobiales bacterium | reverse complement strand
GATAGCACGCGCGGAAAAAGCTTGTCCTGCGCATAGCCGCGCGCGGTGTCGCGAACCATGCGCTCCTCTTCCGAAAGCGACCCCTCCAAATCCAACGGGTCTTCCCAGTTGAAGGCGGCATCTTTCGAGGATGCTGAGGTTTTCGGTGTGATTATCTCGGGGCGATTCATGACGTACTCCTCGGACACGCGCGGCCAGGGCCGCTCAAAGGTATCGATCCATTACCATTCGTCCAGTGCATTGCACGGCTGGCGGCGCCCGAGCACCCTATATTAGCATCCGCCAATGCCACCGACAGGCTCCAGTTAAGTTTTGTGTGCTATGGTGGCCCGTGGCGTCAATTCTCCGTTGTGAACTTAGTATCTCGTGCTCCGAGGGAAATGTGACACCGCCAGCTATGATCGAAATTATATCCGGCAGGCGCGGGACCAATTTTGGTTCGCGGCCAGGCGCGGCGGCCGTGGTGCTTGCATGCGGGCTTGCCGCGGCGCTCGTCATGGACACCGCCGCCGCGGCACAATCGCGCAGCACCAGATTCCATGACAAGAAAACCGAGACGAAAAAGGAACCGCAGGTTCCTACGGGGCCGCTGCATATCGCCATAAGCATCGGAACGCAGCGCGTAGCGCTTTACGCCAACGGCGCGCTGGTCGCGCGTTCCGCCGTTTCCACCGGTCAGCGCGGCTTCCCAACGCCGACCGGCGTGTTCAGCATTATCGAGAAGCAAAAGTGGCACCGCTCCAATATCTATAGCGGCGCGCCAATGCCTTATATGCAACGCATCACCTGGTCGGGCGTGGCGCTCCACGAGGGTTCGTTGCCCGGCTATCCGGCATCCCATGGCTGTATCCGACTCACTCCGGATTTCGCACGGTTCTTGTGGAGCGCAACCAAGAAGGGTGCACGCGTTGTCGTCGCCAATGAAGAGATCGCACCGGCCGAGTTCGCGCATCCGCGCCTGCCAACAAAGGTGAAAGCGAACCCGATAACGCCACCGTCCGAGAATACGGCTGCCGCGACCGAGACCCAGTCCGCGCCCGGCGAAGCAGCCGTTGCCGTGACGAAAGTCGCGGAAACTTCAATTGCGTCGGTCGAAGTAAACTTGCGTTCAGCGGCGCTGGAAGCAAATGCGGTGGCGATGGCAGCGATCGCCGCGCAAGCAAAAGCCGAGGCGGCGCGGCGCAAGGGACCGGTCGCCATCTTTATCAGCCGCAAGACGAGTAAACTTTACGTGCGTCAGGGTTTCGAGCCGCTGTTCGAGATGCCGGTGACAATCGCGGAACCGAACAAGCCGATCGGGACGCACGTGTTCACAGTGATGCAACGCGACGAAGGTGCGGATATCCGCTGGACCGCGGCGTCGATGCCACCTGAGCCGGTTAAGGTGGATCGTAAACGCTCGAACCCTGAAATCTCATCGCGTGGCAGAAAGAATGAACCACCCAGGCAACTGGCTGAATTTGTACCGACATCGACCGCGGCGGAGGCTCTCGATCGCGTCGAACTGCCTCTGGAAGCCGTCGACCTTGTTTCCCACCTGCTGATGCCAGGCGCCTCCCTGATCGTGTCCGATCACGGGCTCGGCGAGGAAACGGGGGAGGGCACGGATTTTATTGTTGTGACGCGATCTTGATGAGCCATTACAATCCGGCTCATTGCCCGCACTCCAATCGATCGGCTATGTAGTCCGCAGGGCGCCCGTAGCTCAGCTGGATAGAGCGCTGCCCTCCGAAGGCAGAGGTCGGGGGTTCGAATCCCTTCGGGCGCGCCATGCTCGCAAGTCAACGAAGTTCGTAAACCTTAAACCCCGGGCCGATGCCATGACTTCGATTCAAACTTCTCCCTATCCGCTTGCATTCAAGGTTGGCAACGCGGCCGCTTTGCAATTCTCACAAACTCCGCAAAATGCGCCGATCGTCGTCCGCACCAGGACCCGTTCGCTGGAGGGGATGCAGAAGGAAGCGCTCGTGCAATACGGCCCTACTGGAACCGTTTGGCGAATGGTCAGCGACGAGGGGCCATATCTGAACGGCACCGATCTCGCGCCCTTCCCACTCGCCTTTTTCACGACCGGCATGGTCGCGTCATACATGACGGAGATCGTGGCACTGGCGAAGTTGCGCGGCATCGGTTTCGACGATCTGGAGGTGGTGCAGGACAATCTCTATTCGATGGAAGGTTCGGCAATTCAAGGCACGATGACCGGTGGCGCGTTGCCCGTCGAGCTCACCGTAAAATTGCGCTCGAACGCCAGTCACGACGCGCTAACCGAGCTCGTATCGTCGGCGGTTGCGGCAGCTCCAGCCAATGGCATTCTCAATGGCCGGCTTGAGAGCTTCTTTAGTCTGCACAATGACGGCCGTAACGTCCCGCTCGATCCGGGAAAAACCGTCAAGGGCGAGCATCCAGCTGAGCAGCCGGAACTATTCGATCGCGTTCAACCTGCCGCCGCCGATCAATTCGCGCCGGATATCGTGACCAAGGCGGAGGCGACGCAAACCGTATTCGGCGTCGAGGGTGGCGCCGGCTCGAGCCTGCAAGCCGAGCAGAAGCGCACGCTCCATGTTCGCGGCACCTGCCGCCTGCGCGCGGATGGCCTAAAATCCATCCGGGTGCAGTTGTTTAAGCCGATTGGCAGTGTCTTTCAGTTCCTGTCCGACGATTCCGCGCATTTCGGCGGCAGTGAGCGCGCACCGTCCGGTCTCGCCTATCTGTCCGCAGGGATCGCGTTCTGCTTCATGACCCAGATCGGCCGCTATGCGCACATCATGAAACAGAATCTTGAATCCTATCGGATTATCCAGGACACGCGGTTCGGGCTGCCCGGCGCCTCGGGCGGCACTAATCAGGCCGGCGTGGCCTACCCGGTCGAAACACATTGCGATTTCAAATCCAGCGAGTCCGACGATGTGCTGCGTAAGATGGTGCAGATGGGCGAGCAGACGTGCTTCTTACATGCCGCGTGCCGCACGCCGTTGCGCACCAAGATCCGGGTGCAAAAATACACGGCGGCCGCCGCTTAGAATTCGAGGACAATCACATCATGACTGAAGTACACACGGATCGGCGGATCGATATCGCTCCAAACGCAAATCGTGTTCGCGTGACCTTTGCGGGAAAAGTTATTTGCGATACGACACGCGCGCTCAGCCTTACTGAGGGGTCCTATTCGCCGGTGCAATACGTGCCCCGAGCCGACGTGGACATGAACGCGCTCACGCGTACGCAACACAAAACGCATTGTCCGTTCAAGGGCGATGCCGCCTATTATTCGATCGCCGTCGACGGCCGCGTTGCTGAGAACGCAATTTGGACCTACGAGCAGCCCTTCCCCAAGGTCGCTGCTATCGCCGGTTATCTCGCGTTTTATCCCGATCGCGTCGATGCAATCGAGCAGACACCGGCGTGATCACGTGTCGCATCGCGGCCGCGTGCTTCCGCCAGGGCATTGCAAGTATGACGTTCAATTATGGCGTTCAATGCAGGCGTGGCCGCTTGAGAAACCGATTGCGGTCGCCCGAGGGCACACGCAAGTCAAATGTGCGGCCATCCCGGTAGATTGTCAGCGGCACATCGATTCCGGCCTTCCCAAGCGACCAAATACGGCGAAAGAATTCGGAAAGCTTGTGCACCGGCGCACCGGCAACCGCAAGCACGATATCGCCCGCATGCAGGTCCGCACATTGCGCAGGCCCGCGCTCGGCCAGGCCAACAATTGCAATCTTGTCCTCGATCTCGGTCGCATATAGTCCGAGCCATGGCCGCGCCGGGCGATTGGGGCGGCCGAATGTCAGTAAATCGTCGAGGATCGGCGGCAACAAATCGATCGGAACGATCATATTGAGGTGCTCGCTACGGCCACGCTCGCCTGTCTGTTCGAGTTGTAGCGATCCGACACCGAGGAGATCGCCCTCGGGTCCAATCAGCGCGGTGCCGCCCCAATTGGGATGCGCCGGCGCGGTGAAGATCGCTTCATCAAGGACATATTCCCAATAGCCGGCGAACTCTTGCTTGGCGGCGATCTGCGCCGCCACTGAATGCGACCGGCCGCCGGCGCCGGCTACGACCACGGCCTCGCCAACCGCGATATCGCTCGAGCGCCCAATGGACAATGTCGGCACATCGAGGTGTTCAAGCGCCTGGACCAGACCGAAACCGCTCTCCTGATCGTATGCAAGCACGTGGCCTGGCACCGCGCGGCCGTCGAGGAGTGTCATCCAGATCGACTCGGCCTCGGTAATCAGGTAACCGATGGTAAGGACCACGCCATCCTTGCGGATCAAGACGCCATTGCCGGCGCGCTCGACGCCAAGTGTCTGTGCCGTCAGCGCATCGGATGGGATCATTGCGCGCAATCCAACAACCGAGGCGAGCGCGGCATCGAGATCGTAGCCGTAATTCTCAGGCTTCGGCCGCGCCGCCGCAGGAACTCGCCACTCGCCCTCCGACACCATTCAACCAACTCCCTTTCGCTACGCCCCCGATCAAATTAAGATAGGAACGCCTTGCTTGATTTCCGCTCATTGACGATATCGCGAACCACCCCCAACGAGGGCCGCAGCTTCGCCTTCATCCTGCCGAATCTTAAGGCCATAGCAATAAACGCATCGGATAAGTGTGAGCCAATGACGCTGCGCGCCACCTCTGCCCTGATTGCGTTCACGTTCGGCATTGCCGCGTCCGCGGGCATGGCGACGGCGCAATATTATCCGCCCTATCCTCAGCCTTATCCACCCGCTGGCGTCCAATCCGGCCCGCCACCCTACGATCCGTATGTCGGGGATCGAACCGGTTCGTTTCGTCCTCCCGCGCCGATCCCCAATGGGCAGGTTCAAGGCGACCAGCGTTATCCGTTCGAACCCACGCCGGGCGATGACAGCATCGCACGACGTGATGAACTTCAGGGGCGCTCTGCACCGACTTATTCCAACCGACAGCCGGGAGCCGTCACCCGCGATGAGCGGCTTCCCGCCGATGACAATTATCGTGTGCCGCCGCCGACACCGCCCGGTCTCGAATGGCTCTTTCCACGATTGCCACAGCAAGCAAGACCTGTCCCGCCCGCGCCGCCGCAAGTCGCATCGCTGCCGCCTGACGATCAGCCGGAAGAAGAGACCGGTGAATTACCGGAGCAATTCAAGCGCCAGCTCGTCGATTTCCCGACCATCGAGCCCGCGGGCTCCGTCATCATCGATACGCCGCGCACATATCTTTATTACGTGCTTGGCGGCGGCAAGGCGATCCGCTACGGCATCGGCGTCGGCCGTGACGGTTTCACATGGGCGGGCATCGAGCGCATCAGCAAGATGGCCGAATGGCCCGACTGGCATCCGCCCGCGGAAATGATCGAACGCCAACCCTATCTGCCGCGGTTCATGGCCGGCGGGCCCGGTAATCCGCTTGGTGCGCGCGCCCTTTATCTCGGCAAAACCATCTATCGCATTCACGGCACCAATCAGCCCTCGACCATCGGCAAATTCGTGTCCTCGGGCTGCATTCGCATGCTCAACGAGGATGTCGAGGATCTTTACGGCCGCGTTCAACTCGGAACGCGTGTCGTCGTGCTGGCCGGCAATCCGACAGCAGCTACGACCACCCGTTGATACGCTTTCTCCTGTAATTCTCTTATCTTTTTTGCCAACAACCTCCGCCCCACGATGATTCCCAACAGACTTGGCAACAGGCTTGGGAAATTGCCGCAGCCTCATTAGGGTAACAGGCAGAAAAACAGCCGCCGATGGGAGGACGTCTTGGGCAAGCATTTTTCACTTACCGCTACCGACAAGCACCAGCTCGGTGCCTATCGCGCCGATCCAAAGGGCATGCCATTGGGCGGGATCGCGGTCGTGCAGGAAATCTTTGGGGTCAATAGTCATATCCGTAACGTCTGCGACCGTCTCGCCGCTGCCGGTTACGTCGCGGTCGCGCCGGCGCTGTTCGATCGCATGACCCGCGATTTCCAGTCCGGCTATTCACCGGAAGACATCGCGAAGGCACGCGGCTTTCTTACCAATATCGATTGGGACGCGATGCTGCGCGACGTATCGGCGGCGATTGCCGAGTTGAAATCCGCCGGGCCGTCAGGCGTCATCGGCTTCTGCATGGGTGGAACGGTATCGTTCCTTTCCGCCACGCGCCTGGCTGGCCTCTCAGCGGCCGTATGTTTTTACGGCGGCCAGATTATCCGCTTCGCCGACGAAAAACCAAAATGCCCAACCCAGATGCATTTCGGCGAAAAGGACGATCATATTCCAATGACGGATTTCAATACGATCAAGAACAAGCATCCCGAATGCGATATCCATCTCTATCCGGCCGGACACGGATTTTATTGCGACGAGCGCGGCAGCTTTCACGCACCCAGCGCGGCGCAGGCCTGGGAGCGAACGCTCGCCTTCTTCAAGCGCAATCTGGCTGGAACGAAGTAGCTACCACAGTAACACGCGTTCCGTTTAGCTACCGACATCAAAACCATCTTTCCTTGACGGTGACGGTATCGCCGGGAGCGAGCGGGAAGCTTCCCGGCACGTTGCCGCGCCAGATCTGGCCGTTGACGTTGCGCGTGAGCGCGACCTTGCCCTTCTGCGCGCGCGGGGTATAGCCGCCGGCGATGGCGACCGCGGTCTCGGCGGTCATGTTGGCGACATAGGGATATTGCCCGGGCGTCGTCACCTCGCCGAGGATGAAGAACGGCCGGTGGGCTTCGATCTCGGCGCTGACATGCGGCTCGCGGATATAGCCCTGGCGCAGGCGGTCGGCGATGGCGCGGGCGAGTTCGGCCGTGGTCAGCCCGCGCGCCGGTACGCTGCCGATCAGCGCGATGTTGACGTTGCCCGCGGCATCCACCGCATACGAATTGCTCAAGCCCTCCTGGCCGAACACCGAGACGCGCAGGCGGTCGCCGGAATCGAGGGTGTAGGCCGGCGGCGTGTAGCTTTGCGGCTGATAGGCGGGCACGGCGGCGCTGCCGGTATAGACCGGTGCCGGATAGGCCTGCGCATGGACCGGTGCGGTGCGGCGCATGCAGCCCGCGACGGCAAGCCCAGCTAAAAGCATTACGAAAAGGCGGCAAGTAAAGCGGCTTGGCCGCATCGCACGAATCCGGGCTCGAAAAAGTTAAG
>JACQTM010000209.1 GCA_016210825.1 Hyphomicrobiales bacterium | reverse complement strand
GCCAGGCGCCGCGCATCAACGTACATCGCATCGTGCGCGAGGGAAGCGGGCGGCTTTCGGACGTCAACCGGCTGAACACCGACTATGAGTTTTTCCAGTCATTGCGGCTCGACGGCAAACGCGCGGCGCGGCGCTTCCTCGACGCGCATTACGCCGACATCGGCAAGCGCTCAACGCTCGATCTCGCGCCGGAGGCGCTAGCCGCATTGGCGTGATAGGCTTCGCCGCCATGACGGAACCGCTGCTGCGCGCCGAAATCGGTAATACCCACCTTGATGTGATTGTCGGCGACATTACCGCCCTCGAGATCGACGCCATTGTCAACGCCGCGAACCGCACGCTGCTCGGCGGCGGCGGTGTGGACGGCGCGATTCACCGCGCCGCGGGGCCCGATCTGCTCGCTGAATGCCGCACCCTCGGCGGCTGCGAGACTGGACTTGCGAAAATCACCGGCGGCTATCGGCTGAAAGCGCGCCATGTCATTCACACCGTGGGTCCTGTTTGGAAAGGCGGCGGCGCGGATGAAGACGCGCTGCTTGCCGCCTGTTATCGCAATGCGCTCGCCCTTGCCGCAAGACACAACCTGACCGGCATTGCCTTTCCGGCGATCTCGACCGGTGTCTATGCGTTCCCGCCGGATCGCGCGGCGCGGATCGCGACCGGCACCGTCGCCGCGGAGATTGCCGCAGCGCCGGCCGGTCTCGCGAAGGTGATTTTTTGCTGCTTCAGCGAGGCCGCCACGCGCCACCACCTCAACGCCTTTGCCGAGCTCGGGCTGGCGTGAGGCGGAAGGCTTTCCAGAATTCCGATAAGGAATGAATTCATTATTCCGCTCATGCCCGCGAAAGCGGGCATCCAGGAGATGATCGTGGTTCTGGGTCCCCGCTTTCGCGAGGACGAGCGGAATATGCTTCAACCGTCTACGCTCCGATCGACTCAATGATCTTTCGGCTCGACGTCGAGGCGAACGACCCAATTTTCGAGTCCGGTCTTGGCCGCGGGATAACGCGCCATCACCTGCGGATCGTGGCCGGGAATGATGTGATCGCGCGAGGTCGCGAGCTTCTGCAGCGTACGATAGCCCTCAAGCACGTCGCCGACATTATAGGTGATCGGAAAGACCCGGCCCTCGTCGATGTGACTGTAAAGGTGCGTAGCGTCCGATGCGACGACGACATATCCGCGCTTCGTCTTCACCCGCACGCTTTGCAAGCCCTTCGAATGGCCGCCGATCTTGTGCAGTGTGATGCCCGGCGCCAATTCCTCCACGCCGTCATGGAATTCAACGCGCCCGGCAAACACCTTGCGCACCGCCGCAACCACGTCATCCACGCCGAACGGGATGCGCATCATCCCGTGGCACATGTAACGGCCGGTGGCGTAGGCGATCTCGGTGTCCTGCAGGTGATAACGCGCGTTGGGAAAGAGATCGTAATTGCCCGAATGATCCCAATGCAGATGCGTGAGCACCACATTGGCGACGTTGGCCGGATCGACGCCAAGCGCTTTGAGCCCTTCGCCGACCGGCTTGATAATCGTGCGCCCGCGCTCCTTCGCCGCCTTGTCGTCGAAGCCGGTATCGACGATGAAGTCGCCGTGCGGCCCGCGGATCACCCAAACGTAATAGAAAATCGCCGTCATCATGTCGTGTGGATCGCCGAAGATGTAATTCTCCGACGCGCGCCGCTCGTGGCTCGCGTAGCGCACTGCAAAGACCTCATGAATATCGTCGCTCATGGTGTCTTCCCTTGAACGCGATGATTTGGAGACGAATCAGCCTGGCTTGTTTCCACCCGCTCATTCCCGCGCAAGTGGGAATCCAGTTGATTTTAACCTGGTTCCCCGCTTTCGCGGGGACGAGCGGAAGCAAGAGAGGCTCTCCCACGGTTCGATCTGCATCATGTTCTAGCCTTTTTCTCGCGCGTCGATTTTCACGCCGGCGCGCCGTTCGATGCTCTTCATGATGAGGGTGGAGTCAGCGTCCGCGCCGGTCTCACGCTCCGTCGCCTCCCAAAGTTGCTCGACGCATTCGGCGATCTGCATCGTCAGGCCAAGCGCGCGCGTCTCTTCAAGGCAAAGGCGAACGTCCTTCACCATCAGTCCCATGGCGAAGCCGCCGTTATAGGTGCCGGGCAGAATGGCGCGCGGAAACTTGTCGAGGCTCGCGCTGCTGCGTCCGGTTCCCACATTCAGTACATCGATCATCAGCGCCGGATCGAGGCCCGCCTTCACGCCGATCGCGATTGCTTCGCAGGTCGCGGCCAGCGTGGTCGCCGACAATAGATTATTGAGCAGCTTCATCGTCTGCCCGAGCCCGGCCGCCTCCCCGATGTGGAATGGACGGCCGAACACCTTGAACACCGCCTCGAGCCGGTCGAACTCCGCGCGCGGCCCCGACACCATGACCGCCAGCGTGCCTTTCTCGGCGCCCGGCGTGCCGCCGCTGACCGGAGCATCGAGCTGAACGATGTTCTTTTGCTTGAGCGCCGCGGCGACGCGCATCGCCATGCGCGCGCCGGTGGTGGAAAGATCGATAAAAGTGCGCACGCGTTTGCCTTCGCTGACGCCGTCCTTGCCCGTGGCAACGGATAAAACGACATCGGGCGTCGGCAGGCTGGCGAACACCGTTTCGACGCGATCGGCCACGTCGGCGGAAGATTTCGCCGCCTGCGCGCCGTGCCGGACCGCCGTCTCGACGGCACGCGTTTGCGTGTCGAAGACCACGAGCCTATGGCCCGCCTCGATCAGGCGGCGCGCCATCGGCTGGCCCATTCTTCCCAGTCCAATAAATCCCAGCTCCATGGTCAGCCCTTGCCCGCCATTTCCTTGAACGTCTCGCGCGCGATGCGGAACGAATCGACCGACGCGGGAACGCCGCCATAGATCGCAACCTGCAGGAAGACCTCGCAGATCTCGGCCTTAGTCACACCGTTGGTCAGCGCGCCGCGGATATGCGCTTTGAGCTCGTGCGGGCGGTTGAGGATGCTGATCATGGCGAGGTTGAGCATGCTGCGGGTCTTGCGCGGCAGACCCTCGCGGCCCCAGACCGCACCCCAGCAATATTCGGTGACGAGCTCCTGCATCGGCTGGTTGAAGTCGTCCGCGGACTTGATCGCGTTATCGACGTAATCCTTGCCGAGCACCGCGGTGCGGATTTCGAGCCCGCGATCGTAAGTTTTCTTATCCATTGCATCAGCTCTCATGGTTGGTCATGCGCGGGTTTGACCCGCTCATCTATCTTCTTCGCAAGCATGATGGATTGCCGGGTCAAGCCCGGCAATGACAAGTTTGCTAAGTCACGGCTGCTTTGCGCGACATGAATTCCGCACGCACTTTTTCGGTGTGCTCGCCTAGCGCCGGGATCGCGCCGTAACGGCGCGGATCGCCGGAGCGGATCGGCGCCGGTGCCGGCATGCTGACCGGGCCACTCGGCGCGCCGACGGTGATGCGCCGCAGATGCGGATGGCGCGAGAGCAATGCCGTGTCGTTGACGCGGGCGAAGGCGATGTCGGCGGTTTTGAGCTTATTCATCAGCGTCGCGACATCGATCTTACCAAACACAGCCGCGACCTTGGCGTCGGTCTGCCCGCGGCGTTCGACGCGTTTCGGATTGGTGGCGAAATCGGCGTCCGAAGCGAGCGCCGCATCGCCCAATACATCCTTCGCCAAGATCCGCCACTCGCGGTCATTCTGGATGGCGATGAGAATATCGGCGCCGTCGCAGGTCTTGAAGACGCCGTAAGGCGCGATCGCCGCGTGCGCGAGTCCGATGCGCTTGAACGGCGTGCCGCCCTCCTCGTGCAGCAGCGGCACCGTCATCCATTCCGCCATGGCGTCAAACATGGAAACCGAAATCGCCATGCCCTCGCCGGTGCGCGCGCGAAGCAGCAGCGCTTCGAGAATCGATTCGTAGGCATTCAATCCCGCGGCGATGTCCACCGCCGATACGCCGACCCGCGCCGGCGCCTCGGGCCCGCCGGTGACCGAGGACAGCCCGGATTCCGCCTGGATGAGAAGATCGTAGGCCTTGCGCGCGGCATAGGGACCGGTCTCGCCGTAGCCCGATATCGAGCAGCATATCAATCGCGGATGCTTGCGTCGTAGCGCGTCGATGCCGAAACCAAGCTTGGCAATGGCGCCGGGTTTTAAGTTCTGCACGAAGACGTCGGCCTTGGTGAGAAGCGCGCCGAGCAGCGCCTTGTCCTCGTCACGGCCGAGGTCGAGGACGACCGATTCCTTGCCGCGGTTGAGCCAAACGAAGTTGGCGCTCTCGCCGTGCACCACGTGATCGTAGGCGCGCGCGAAGTCGCCCTCGGGGCGTTCGATCTTGATCACGCGCGCGCCGGCGTCGGCGAGGCGGCAGGTGCATTGCGGCGCCGCCACCGCTTGCTCGATCGACACAACGAGGACACCGGAGAGGGGGAGAGTCATTGGTTACGGTACCACCGCGCAGTGCGCACAGTTGTCATCGCCGGGCTTGACCCGGCGATCTCGCTTAGGGACGCGCAATGTCGTCATAAAGATCACGCCATTCGGCATTCGATTGGGCAATGAGCTTCGTTTTCCATGCGCGCGGCCAATGCTTGACATTCTTCTCACGCTGGATTGCCTGATGGATCGAGTCGTATTGCTCGCAGTGGACAAGATTTGTAATCCGATAGCGCCGCGTAAAGCTTTCGCCCGTGCCCTGTTTGTGTTCATAAACGCGTCTCACGAGGTCATTCGTCACTCCGATGTAAAGCGCTCCGCCCGGTCGGCTCGCAAGAATATACACCCAGTATTGAGCCATCTCGGAGAACCCCTAAGCGGGATGGCCGGGACAAGCCCGGCCATGACAGCTATTTGTACCTGCCAGCTTTATGATCGACCTCTCCCCGCACGCAGGGCGAGGTAATTCCGTGAGCACGCGCAAACAAACATCTAATACGACCTCGGCAGGCCGAGCACGTGCTCGGCGAGATACGACAGGATCAGATTGGTCGAGATCGGCGCCACCTGATAGAGCCGCGTCTCGCGGAATTTGCGCTCGATATCGTATTCCTCGGCGAAGCCGAAGCCGCCGTAAGTCTGCACGCACATGTCGGCCGCGGCCCATGAGGCGTCGGCGGCGAGCAGTTTCGCCATGTTGGCTTCCGCGCCGATATCGGCGCCGGTGTCATAAAGTCGCGCCGCCTCGTGCACCATCAACTCCGCCGCGCGCATCTGCGCGTAAGCGCGCGCAATCGGGAATTGAACGCCCTGGTTCTGGCCGATCGGATGTCCGAACACGACGCGCTCCTTGGCGTAGCTCGCGGCCTTCTGCAGGAACCACTTGGCGTCGCCGATGCATTCGGCGGCGATCAGGATGCGCTCGGCGTTCATGCCGGAGAGGATGTAGCGGAACCCCTTGCCTTCCTCGCCGACGAGACTATCCGCCGGAATGCGCATGTCGTCGAAGAACACTTCCGTGGTTGCGTGATTCATCATGGTGCGGATCGGCCGGATGGTGAGCCCCTTGCCGGCGACCGCGCGCATGTCCACGAGAAACACGGATAATCCCTCGGTGCGTTTTTTCACCTGGTCGGCGGGCGTCGTGCGCGCCAGTAGCAGCATGAGGTCGGAATGCTCGGCGCGCGAGG
>JACQTM010000189.1 GCA_016210825.1 Hyphomicrobiales bacterium | reverse complement strand
TACTCGCGCCGCCGCGTGCTGGCGCTTGGCGCCGGCGCCACAGCTGGCGCATTGATTTCAGCGCATCGCCCGGCGCTCGCGGTTCTGCGCATCGATATCACGCAGGGCAATATCCAACCGATGCCAATCGCTATTCCGGATTTTGTCGGCGGCGGGCAGGGCGACGTGGACGTGGCGCGCAACGTCACGCAGATCATCAACGCCAATCTCAAGCGCTGCGGGCTGTTCGCGCCGATCGATCCGGCGGCGTTCATCGAGAAAATCGTCAATGTGGACGCCGTGCCGCGCTTTCCCGACTGGCGCGCCATCAATGCCCAGGCGCTGGTGACTGGACGGCTCACGCGGCAGAGCGACGGGCGGCTCAAGGCGGAGTTCCGGCTATGGGACGTGTTTGCCGGCGCGCAGCAAGCCGGTCAGCAATATTTTACCGCGCCGGACAATTGGCGGCGCATTGCGCACATTATTTCCGATGCGATCTACGAGCGTCTCACCGGCGAGAAAGGCTATTTCGACACCCGCGTTGTCTTCGTCGACGAGTCCGGCCCCAAGGAACGGCGGGTGAAGCGGCTCGCCATCATGGATCAGGATGGCGCCAATGTGCGCTACCTCACGCGCGGCGATGAGCTCGTGCTCACCCCACGGTTCTCGCCATCGACCCAGGAAATCACCTACATGTCCTACGGGCAGGCCGAGCCGCGTGTGTTCCTGCTCAATATTGAGACAGGCCAGCGTGAGATCGTCGGTAACTTTCCCGGCATGACATTCTCACCGCGGTTCTCCCCCGACGGCCAACGCGTCATTATGAGTCTGGCGCAAGGCGGTAACTCCAACATCTTCGTGATGGACTTGCGCTCCAAGGCGACCACACGGCTGACCAGCGCACCGGCGATCGATACGGCGCCATCGTATTCGCCGGACGGCCAGCGCATCTGCTTCGAATCCGATCGTGGCGGATCGCAGCAAATCTATGTGATGGGCGCGGGTGGCGGCAACGCACAGCGCATCAGCTTCGGTGAGGGCCGATATTCGACGCCGGTTTGGTCGCCGCGCGGCGATTACATCGCCTTCACCAAACTCGGCGGCGGCGTGTTCGGGATCGGCATCATCAAGCCGGATGGCTCGGGCGAGCGGCTGCTCACTGAAGGTTTCCATAACGAAGGCCCCACATTTGCGCCAAATGGCCGTGTCATTATGTTCTTTCGCGATCCGGGCGAGGGGCCGACGCTTTATACGGTGGACATCACCGGCCGCAACGAGCAGCGTATTCCGACACCAGGATTTGCCTCGGATCCGGCGTGGTCGCCATTGCTGTCTTGAAAGGGTATCGGGCCATGGATGGACATGGGTTGCACGGTTCCGGCAAGACGCTGTAGGCGTTCATGGTTGATTAACCATTCAATAAAGGTTTCAGGGGATTCTGCGTTTTTTGTAATCCCCGAAACACCCCATCAAGGTTGACGGAACCTTCGCTTAACGAACGACCTTTAGACCGGAATAGGGCGGGCCGGTCAGCAGAATGGAGGCAACCGGGATGACGCATGTCAGGCATTTCCTGCGCGCCGCGGCTTTGGTGACCGCGCTTGCGGCGGCGCTTGCCGTGTCGGCTTGCGCCAACAAGCCCAACGAACAGATCGGCGCCGCCGGCGCCGCGACGCCCGGCAGTCAGCAGGATTTCGTCGTCAATGTCGGCGACCGGGTCTTCTTCGAAACGGATTCGACCGAGCTCACGCCACAGGCTCGCGCCACACTCGAAAAGCAGGCGCAGTGGCTCGGTAAATTCAGCCAATATACATTCACGATCGAGGGCCATGCCGACGAGCGCGGCACACGCGAGTACAACATCGCGCTCGGCGCCCGGCGCTCTCAGACCGTGCGCGACTATCTCGCCGCGCGCGGCGTCAACCCATCGCGCATGCGCACGATTTCCTACGGCAAGGAACGTCCGGTCGCGGTCTGCAACGATATTTCCTGTTGGTCGCAAAACCGCCGCGCGGTGACGTTGCTCAACGCAAGCTCATAGCAAATTCTTCCCTCCCCCTTGTGGAGGAGGGTGGACGCGAGCACAGCGAGCGGCCGGGTGGGGGTTGCGGTTTGAAAACGTGTCACCCCACCCCGGCTCGCATCTTGCTCCGCTCGATGCTCGCCGACCCTCCCCTCAAGGGGAGGGATGATTGAATGTGCGGCGCGAACCATCGCCGATCCAGTCACAATTTGGACGCAGCTGCGGCTATGCTATGAGATCGGTGGTGCGGGCGCATTATCCCATGCGGATTGGTTTCGTGTTCATTGCTGCTGTGATCGCGGTGTTCGCCGCCGCGCCTGCGCATGCCCAAATGTCGGCCACCGATGCGGTAGTCCGCCTCGAACAGATGGAAAGCCAGATTCGGCAACTCACCGGGCAAATCGAGCAGCTGCAATACCAGAACCAGCAGCTCCTGCAGCAACTCAAGCGCATGCAGGACGACAACGAATTCCGCTTCCAGGAATTGGGTGCGCGAGGCGCGGCGCCCGCAGGTTCGCCGGCGCGCCAAACCGCGCCCGTGCCTCCCGCCGCCGACGGGCCAAGTCCCATTCGTCCGCTCTCGCCCGGCCGGCGCGGCGACGTTTTCGATCCCAACGCCAATCCGAATGCACCGGGCGCGCCGCGCACGCTTGGCGCCTTGCCGCCGGGTCAACCGTCCGCGCCTGTCGTTAGCAACGACCCTGCGGTCGGGGTTCGCGGCGGCCGTGAACCGGGTGCACCGATGGATTTGTCTGCGCTCGCAACCGCGTCGACTAATGCCTTGCAGCTTCCCGCGGGCGGGCTTGCGCCTTCAACGCCCGGCCCATTGCCACCGCCCCCGCCGCGCAATCTCAGCGCCACCGGCACGCAAGCCGCCGTCGCGCCGCCGACGCAAACGCCACGCGACCTTTACGATCTTGGCTACGGCGCCATTCAACGCAAGGATTACGCGCTGGCCGAGCAAAGTTTCCGCGAATATCTCACGCGCTATCCGGCCGATGCCCGTGCGCCCGAGGCGCAATATTGGCTGGGCGAGAGTCTTTTCCAGCGCCAGAGCTATCGCGACGCCGCGGAGAAATTCCTCGCCGTGTCGACCAAATACGAAACATCGGCAAAGGCGCCCGATGCGCTACTGCGCCTTGGCCAATCGCTCGCGGCGCTCGGCGAAAAAGATGCCGCCTGTGCAACGCTCGGCGAAATCGGCCGGAAATATCCGCGCGCCGGCGCGAGTATTAAGCAGGGCGTTGAGCGGGAACAAAAGCGTGTCCGCTGCTGAGACGGCTGCGCCCGTCTCGAACAACGAAGCGGGACAATTATTTTCTGGTCTTTCCGAGGCGCCCGCGCTCCTTCTCGCCGTGTCCGGCGGCCCGGATTCGACGGCGCTGCTTGTCCTCGCGGCGCGCTGGCGCAAGCTGCGCAAGCAAGGACCGAAACTTCACGCCCTCACCATCGACCACGGCCTCCGCCCTGAATCCGCCGACGAAGCGCGGGCGGTGGCGAAGTTCGCAAAGTCGCTTGACGTCTCCCATCGAACGCTGCGCTGGACGGGACGAAAGCCATCGAGCGGTCTGCAGGAAGCGGCGCGCGCGATGCGCTACCGCCTCCTCGCCGAGACCGCGCGCAAGATCGGCACGCATCATATCCTGACTGCGCATACCCTCGACGATCAGGCGGAAACGATCGTCCTTCGCATGGCGCGCGGGAGTGGGCTCACCGGCTTGAGTGCG
>JACQTM010000003.1 GCA_016210825.1 Hyphomicrobiales bacterium | reverse complement strand
GACGGTCCGGCCACATCGCATTCACCCCGCGACGATAACGCTGTGCATTATGCCCCGGCAAAATCGGTAATGCTTGCGTCACCAGCGCATTGCATCCATGCGGATCAGCGTGCCTTACCACGTTTGCCCGAACTGCAAGGCACGTGCTACCGGACCGGCAATGCCCGCGCTTGTCCTGCCATTGATAGAATGCGCCAAAGTTTGGCCCGCGCGCGGTGCGCTGATCGGCCTCGATCTCGGCACCAAGACCATCGGAGTTGCGGCGTCGGACCCCGACCGGAGGCTCGCGACCGCCGTCACGACGATCGCGCGCAAGACCTTCAGCGTCGACGCCAAGCGCGTGCTGGCGCTGGCGGTGGAACGCAAGGCGGTCGGGTTCGTGCTCGGGTTACCCATCAACATGAATGGGACAGAAGGGCCGCGCGCGCAATCGTCGCGCGCCTTCGCCCGCAATCTTTCAAGGCTAACCGAATTGCCGATCGCACTTTGGGACGAGCGGCTCTCAACCGCGGCGGTGGAACGTGAATTGATTGCGGCCGATGCAAGCCGCGCCAAACGCGCGGCGGTGATCGACGCGCACGCGGCGGCGTTCATTCTGCAGGGAGCGCTCGACAGGCTGGCGCGTTCCGAAAAAGATTAAAGGCGGGCACACGTCCCGCCCTCAATCGCATCCTCTTAGCTTACTGGCATGCAGAGTAGCGGCCGTAGCCTTCGTCAACCAAGCAACCGCCGTTGTAGCCGTAAGGGGCATAGACGTAACCAGGCTCATACACATAGCCGGGCGTGTAGTAGTAACCGGGGTAATAGCTACGCGCCGCGGCAGCGCCAACGAGCGCACCGGCGGCAAAGCCTGCACCGGCCCAGCCCCACGCGTGGCCGTGCCTGTGTCGCGCAAATGTCGGCGTTGCGGCGCTGGCGAGGAGCGCCCCGGCCAGCGCAACTGCGACGGAATTTCGGACAAACGGTGTCATCGTTTTGCCTCCTGCCTGCTTTGTTTCGTCTCACATCAACGCGCAGGCCGTGTGCAATGTTCCGCAAGGCTATTGCGGCAGGGCACGGTCGAGGAGGTGCGGGATCGCGCCACCGAGGACGGCGGCGCCGAAGGTCGCGCCGCGGCGCTCATCAAGGCGCGCGCGCGCGTAGATAGGCGCAACGTCCGGGGCGCTGCCCGCGAGCGCGGCTATGGCCGCAAGGCGCGCGAACCGCTCCACGCCGATGCGCGCATGCGCTTCGGCGTCTGGTGCATGCATCGATTCCGCGATCTGTCGTGTGGCGCTTTCCGTTCCGGGCAGGCCGTGCGCTTCGCGCGCGAGCGCAGCGATCACCGCGTTCGCCTCTTCGGCGCGGCCGACGGCGCGCAGGAGATCGAGCGCCATGACGTTGCCAGACCCTTCCCAGATGGCGTTGACCGGGGCTTCGCGATAAAGCCGCGGCAGCACGCTGTCTTCGACGTAACCGTTGCCGCCGAGGCACTCCATTGCTTCGTAAACGAATGCGGGCGCCGTCTTGCAAACGGCGTATTTCACCACCGGCGTGAGCAATCGTGCTCGTGCCGCTTCAAGTGGATCGGAAGGCGCAAGATCGAACGAACGGCAGAGCCGCATCACCAGCGCCACGGCGCCTTCGACCTCGAGCGCAAGATCGGCGAGCACGCTGCGCATCATCGGCTGGTCGACGAGCTTCTTCTGGAACACCGTGCGATAGCGCGCGTGGTGCAGGGCCTGCGCCAGCGCCATGCGCATCATGCCCGCCGAGGAAATCGCGCAATCGAGCCGCGTCAATTGCACCATCTGCAGAATGGTACGGATGCCCCTGCCCTCCTCGCCGACGCGTAGCGCATAGGCATCCTCGAATTCCACTTCTGACGACGCATTGGAGCGATTGCCGAGCTTGTCCTTCAGGCGCACGAAATGCAGGCCGTTGAGCTGGCCATCGGGGCGAAAGCGCGGCATGAAGAAACAGGTCAGCCCGGCAGGCGCCTGCGCGAGTACGAGGAATGCATCGCACATCGGCGCCGACATGAACCATTTGTGGCCAGTGATGGTGTAGCCTTCGCCCACTGGGGTCGCGCGTGTCGTGTTCGCGCGTACATCGGTGCCACCCTGCTTCTCGGTCATGCCCATGCCGATGGTTATGCCCGCCTTGTCCCACCACGGCTGGAACCGCGCGTCGTAGACGTGCGCCATAATTTTCGGCATGAGTTGCGTGACCAGCGCCGGCTCGGCGGCGAGCGCGCCGACCGCGGCGCGCGTCATGGTGATCGGGCACATGTGCCCGTTTTCGACCTGCGCGACCATGTAGAAGCGCGCCGCGCGTGCCACCTCCGCCGGTTGCGGCGCGGGCGTCGCATCGGTTTTCCAAGTCATGGCGTGCAGGCCCGCACCGATGCTCTCCGCCATGAAGTGGTCATAGGCCGCATCGTAGATAACGATCTCGTTGTCGAGCTTCGGCGGATTGTCGTTGGCGCGTTTTGCCTGCGCAAACATATCCGCCGAACCCCAATGACGGCCGAAGGCCGAGAGCGCGTCGAGCGAGGCTTTGGCGCCGGCGCCGTTCGCGGTCACCGCCGCGCGCAGGGGTACGTCGCTGCGAAACAAATCGACGTCCACATAGGGCGGCGATTGGTTATCGAGCTCGCTTTGACCGGAGCCGGGCATCCTGGGACTCAGTTTTTATGATGGTATCATGCCAATTAACTCTCTCCGTCATGCACTTGGGGATCATGCCGGCGCGCTCTTGCGATGCGGCAATATTGCGCCTATGACACCGCTTTAATGAACATCGCCGCGCAATCCTCGTTCGTCCTCAACCGGCGGCACCTGTTGGGGATGGAAGGGCTTTCAGCTGCGGAAATTATGGGTCTCCTCGACCTCGCCGAGGAGTTTGTTGCGCTCAATCGTCAGGTCGAGAAGAAACGCGCCTCGTTGCGCGGACGCACCCAGGTTAATCTTTTCTTCGAAGCCTCGACGCGCACGCAATCATCATTCGAACTTGCCGGCAAACGCCTCGGTGCCGATGTGATGAACATGTCGGTGGGCGTCTCCGCCATGCGCAAAGGCGAAACGCTGATCGATACCGCGATCACGCTCAACGCCATGCGTCCCGACATTCTGGTGGTACGGCATCACGCGTCCGGTGCGGTGGAATTACTGGCGCAGAAAGTCGATTGCGCCGTCATCAATGCAGGCGACGGCGCCCACGAGCACCCGACCCAAGCTTTGCTCGACGCACTCACCATCCGCCGCAACAAGGGCCGCATCGAGGGACTTACAATCGCGATCTGCGGCGACATCCTTCATTCGCGCGTGGCGCGCTCGAACATCATCCTGTTCAACGCTCTGGGCGCGCGCGTGCGAGTCGTTGCACCATCCACCCTGCTGCCCGCTGGCATCGAGCGCTTCGGCGTCGAGGTCATGCGCGATATGCGCGAAGGGCTCACCGGCGCCGATATCGTGATGACGCTCCGCCTGCAGCGTGAACGCATGAACGGTTCGTTCGTGCCCTCGGTGCAGGAATACTTCGCCTATTACGGCCTCGACCAGAAGAAACTCGCCTATGCCAAGACGGACGCGCTGGTGATGCATCCCGGCCCAATGAACCGCGGCGTGGAAATCGACTCCAATGTCGCCGACGGCGCACAATCGCTGATCCGCGAACAGGTCGAGATGGGCGTCGCGGTGAGGATGGCCGTTTTGGAAGCGCTGTCGCGGAACCTGCCGAACGCATGATGCCGATGCTCTCCGACCGCCGCCCGATCCTGCTTGCCAATGCGCGCGTCCTCGATCCCTCGCGCGATCTCGATTTTGCCGGCGACGTATTGATTGCCGAAGGCGCGATCCGCGAAGCCAAGCGCGGCATCGGCGCGGCCGGCGTGCCTGAGGGCACCGAAGTCGTCGATTGCAAGGGCCACGTCGTCGCGCCGGGTTTGATCGACATGCGCGCCTTCATTGGCGAGCCTGGCGCCGAGCATCGCGAAACGCTCGCTTCCGCAAGCCAGGCTGCGGCGGCGGGTGGCGTCACCACCATCATCTGCCAGCCCGATACCACGCCGGTGATCGACGATCCCGCCATCGTCGATTTCGTGCTGCGCCGCGCGCGCGACACGGCGGTCGTCCACGTACATCCGATGGCAGCGCTGACCAAAGGGCTCGATGGCGAGGAGATGACCGAGATCGGTTTGCTCAAAGCCGCCGGTGCCGTCGCATTCACCGACGGCGTGAAAAGCATCACCAACGCCCAGGTGCTGCGGCGCGCGCTGACCTATGCGCGCGATTTTGACGCGCTCGTCGTCCATCACACCGAGGATCCCGATCTTGTCGGCGAGGGTGTGATGAACGAGGGCGAGTACGCCTCGCGACTTGGGCTGATCGGAATTCCCAAGGCCGCCGAAACCGTCATGCTCGAACGCGATACACGGCTCGTGGCGCTCACTGGAAGCCGCTATCACGCAGCGAATATCACGTGCGCGGAATCCCTTGGCGTCCTGCGTCGCGCCAAGAACGATGGGCTGACGGTGACGGCCGCAACCTCGATCAATCATGTCACGCTCAACGAGATCGACGTCGGCTCCTATCGAACCTTTTTCAAGGTATCGCCGCCGTTACGCGCCGAGGCCGACCGCGAAGCACTGGTCGCCGCCCTCGGCGCGGGCACGATTGACGTTCTGATGTCCGACCACAATCCGCAGGACGTGGAAACCAAACGGCTGCCCTTCGCCGAAGCGGCCGCCGGCGCCATTGGGCTCGAAACCATGCTGGCCGCCGGTTTGCGCCTCGTCCATTCCGGTGCGTTGTCGATGCTGGCTTTGCTGAAGGCGATGTCCACGCGGCCTGCGGAGTTGCTCGGGCTGCCAGGCGGGACGCTGCGCCCGGGCTCGCCCGCCGACGTCATCGTGTTTGATCCCGATCTGCCGTGGGTGCTTGATCCGGCGGAGCTGAAATCGAAGTGCAAAAACACGCCATTCGACGAAGCGAGGTTGCAGGGCCGCATGCTGCGCACCATCGTTGCCGGACGCACGGTGTACACAT
>JACQTM010000208.1 GCA_016210825.1 Hyphomicrobiales bacterium | reverse complement strand
GTGAGTAATAACGTCATGCCCGTGGGTTCACACCTTGAATATATTTATCGTATTTTCCGATGCGGCGTCACTTCGCGGGTGTGACGCGCAAATTCGCTCGGCCGAATTGTCGGTAAGCAGCCACAGCGCGCCGTCGGGCCCGGCGCGGATGCGCTCGCTGGATTGATCGCGAGCCCTTGCGGGTTACGGTGACCGTAGCTGCAGATTTCCGGGCGCCGGCCTTAAGCTGCCGCCATGGACGTCGTTACAAATTTTTGCGTTCTTTGTTGTAGGGGTGTTCGGGGTTGTAGCCATGGGCCGCGCGGTACCCATCGTATCGCAGCCCTTTGTACTCCAGCACAATACACAGCACGAGGACGACAAGCGCCGTTATCAGAATGACGCCTGCCAGCACCGGCATTGGATATTGCATCAGGCCGGAGGCTACCGCGCCGACCGCGAAGAAGCCGGCGAAATAGCCCGCGGTCTTGTGAAACGCCTCGAACTTCCGCCGGCGCGGGGTCATGTCGTAATGATCGCCACGCCATGTCGAGGGATCGTTCGGAACGGCCTTATGGTAGTTTCTTCCACCGTGTGTCCCCCTGAGTAAGCCCGAGATAACCTGTAAGCATCCCAAGGTGATCGTGGTGACTCCGAATATCGAATGCACGGAGCCGCTGAAGCCGCGGCTGGCTGCCACCGCCACAGCCAAACCTGCAAGCGACAGGCCGATTGCCAGGTAAAGACCGAATTTGTGAACGCTGAACCACCACCAGACTATATTAGAGAGCCTGACTTCTTGCCTGATGCCATTGAGCGTTGGTTTCGGTTTTCCGAATCTGATCGTGATAATGCAAAGCGGAACCAGCACGAACCAAATTCCGACCATCAAGATGGCGTGGTAATCCCAATGAATTGGGATCGTTCTTCCCAGAAAATCGATATAAACTTCCGTCGGAATGTGCGATTGACTCTTATTCATTATCATCTCCGTCCATCTGTCCGACGCTATTGATCTGCTCCAATCGAGCGATCCAGATGGAATGTTAATTGAGACGGGGCTGGTCTGCTCCCCGTTAGCGGTCCGGGCGATAGGCAATTTTTCGAGCGTTGTCAGCTTGGCCAACAAAGCCCTTCGGCGTCAAGCTGACGAGCGTCATCGTCGAGAGCATCGAGTTTTGCAACACAATCAATTTCAATGCGGACAACTACGCCGTCCAAATCGGCGTTTGTGAGTTTAGGGCCTATTTTGCCGGCGTGACGCGCAAGATTCGCCCGGCGGAATTGTCGGTAAGCAGCCACAGCGCGCCATCGGGTCCGGCGCGCACGTCGCGGATGCGCTCGCCGAGGTCGCGCAGCAGGCGTTCTTCCTTCGTGACTTTCTCGCCGTCGAGCTCGAGCCGCACGAGAATCCGCGTGGCCAGGCCGCCGATGAACAGGTTGCCCTTCCAGCCTGGAAATAGATCGCCATTGTAGAACGCCATGCCGGAGGGCGCGATCACCGGCGTCCATTGCGTAATCGGCTGCTCCATGCCGTCCTTGTGCGTGCTCGCGTGGATTTTCGCGCCGCTATAATCGATGCCGTAGCCGATCACCGGCCAGCCGTAATTTCTGCCGGCTTGCGGAATGTTGATTTCGTCGCCGCCGCGCGGGCCATGCTCGTGCTCCCACACCTTGCCGCTCGCTGGATTGATCGCGAGCCCTTGCGGATTGCGGTGGCCGTAGCTCCAGATTTCCGGCTTCGCGCCTGGCTTACCGGCGAAAGGATTATCGCTTGGTACCGAACCGTCGGGCTTAATGCGCACGATCTTGCCGAGATGATTGCCGAGATTCTGCGCCTGGTCGCGGGGGGTGAAGTGCTCGCCCATCGCCAGAAATAAATTGTCGTCCGGCGTCTGCACGATGCGGCAGCCGAAGTGATTACCGCTCGAAAGTGGGCCCTCCTGATGGAAAATGGTCTTGACCTCATCAAGGCGCGGTTGCGCGCCGTCGACAAACTTGGCGCGCGCGAGTGCGGTGCGCCCGCCGCCGCTAACCGGCTCGGCGAAACAGAAATAAATCGTGCGATTCCGGGGAAAGCCGCGATCGAGAACGACGTCGAGCAACCCGCCCTGACCGGCGGCGAACACCGCCGGCACGCCGGCCACCGGCGGCGACAGCTTGCCGTCGCGCGTCGCCACCCGCATCCGGCCCGGCCGTTCGGTCACCAGCATCCGGCTGTCGGGTAAAAATGCCAGCGACCAGGGATGGACGAGGCCGCTCGCCACCGTCTCTACCGTGATATCGCCGGAGGAGGCGCGGAACACCTGCGGCGCCGCATGGACGGCGACAGGCGCCGTGGCGAGGGCCGCAGCGCAAGCGAAAATACGCAGATTCATCGAGGCCTCCGTTATGGCATTGGCATAACGGTAGGCATTGGCGAACGCCGGCGAAAGGCCCCGCAGGCTCAATCGTGTTGGTGCGCGCTTTCGCCGCCCGCAGTCACGATAGCGGTCAATCCGCCCATACCCGCAATGATAAAGCCGATCAGGGCGGCAAGCGCGATCGGGTTATCGTCGCTCGCGGTTGCGCCGAGCGCATCGGCGCGCGCGATGCCGATCGACACCGCAGTCGCGGCAACGGCGATGGAGAGCACCAGCGCGGCGCTCATAATGAGCTCAGCACAAGCGAGCCGGCGCTTTTTTTGCGTGCGGCTCCCCGGGGTCTGGAAACCGACCCGGTCGAGAGAGGTTGTCATGGCTTGGTCTTCTTCCGGCAGAACGAATCAGCTTTGAATCATTGTTACGCGCGATGCCGGCCGGCATTCGGCTGGACTTTGTCGAGACGGGTGACGAAGCGCGGCGTTTTCATGGCGCCGGGTTAACGAAAGGTTAACACCGCGCCTGCGGTCACTCGGCGGCGGCGGGTAATGGGGTGAAATCCATCCTCACGTGGCTCGGTTCCGCCGCAACCCTTTCGAGCCAGTCGCGGATCGCGGGAAAGCGTGATAGATCGAAGTCGCATTCATGCGCGAGATGCGTATACGCATAGAGCGCGATATCGGCGATCGAATAGCGCTCGCCGGCGAAAAAGCGATGGCCGGTTAATTGTTTTTCCATGACGCCGAGGCTGCGATAGCCGTCCTCCATCCAATCCTCGAGCGCGTGCTGCTGCAATTCGCGCCCGCCCTTGACCAGCGCCAGCCAGAAATACGCGGCGCCGATATTCGGCTCGATCGCGTGCTGTTCGAAGAACATCCATTGCAGTGCCTCGGCGCGCACGATGCGGTCCTCGGGCGCGAGCGGTGTGCCGCCGGCGATGTACCAGAGAATGGCGTTCGATTCCGGCAAGTAACGGCCGGGCGCCACTTCGAGCAGCGGAACCTGGCCGTTGGGATTCTTAGCGAGAAAATCGGGCGTGTGGGTGTCGCCCTTCAGGATGTCCACCTCGACGAGACGATGCGGGATTGCGAGTTGCGCGAGCGCTAATCGCACCTTGTAACAATTGCCCGACCGTTGCATCGAATAGAGTGTGTACATTCCGGACTCTCCGGTCTCATCGTGTGCCGACTTGCGAACGATCTCCGCCCATCAAGCGTGTATAGAATGGGTAAGAGCGGCGATTGCAAGGCCGCGGCGCGACGCCATTGCAACAAAAGACGTTGCGTATTGCGCGGCACGTATACGCAAAAAATCATACTGCTGCGGCCAGCCGCCGCGAAACGTCCTGTGATGGCCGGGCCCGCGCCTGACACCTACTCCGCGGCCACGCGATGCGCGCGTGCATAATCGAGCAGCGCGTCATCGGCGACCGGCACGATGGGGTTGAAATCGCGATGTGCGATCCATTCCGGCCGGGTGAACTTGGTGATGTGGTTTGAGACCGCGCACAGCGTCAGATACACGATCTTGCGTGGATAGGGGGTGATGTTCGGCGGCGAGGCGTGCACGAGATTGCCATGGAACATCAGCACGGCGCCGGGTTTGCCGGTCGGCGCCACGATGCCAATACCATCCAGCCCGGCGGCCTCGGCGGTGAGCCGCGTCACCGTTTCCTTGTCGAGCGTCCATAGCGGGTAGGATGTTGTGCTGTTGTCATGGCCGGCGGCGAGCGTGCCGTGCTTGTGGCTCTTCGGGATGATCATCAGCGGGCCGTTGATCGGCAGCACCGCGTCGAGGAAGACGGCGATGTTCATCGCGCGCGGTTCCGGCATGCCATCGTCGCGTGCCCAGGTTCCGTAATCCTGGTGCCATTGCCACACGTCACCCTCGAAGGCGGCCTTGGCGTTGATCTTGAACTGATGGACGTAAACGTCCTCGCCGAACAATTGCCGCAACGGTTCGACTAGGCGCGGGTGGCGGGACAGCAGGCGAAAGACTTCGTTATAGGTGTGCACGGCAAACGCTGTACGCGGCGCCCCGGTCTTTTCGCGCCAAACCTCCTGGCGGTCAGTCTTATAGATCCCCTCGGCTTCAGCGCGCATGACCGCGACTTCGTCCTCGGAGAAGCAATCGGGGAAGAAGAGATAGCCTTGCTCGTCGAAAGCCTTGAGCTGCTCAGGCTTGAGCATCATGGCGGTTTTCCCTGAATCTTTTCGCCGCCGGTTGGGGCCGACTGTTGCCGCTATTTTATGGCGCGTCCGGGAAAAAGCCACAGGCGCGTTGCGCCGGATTGGCTCAATGTGCGGCGCAGCAGCAAGACGAGGGCAAGGAGCATCACGGGAGCGGCAAGCGGGATGAGCGTTATTTCGGCGAATGAGCGGGCCACAAGCGGCACGAGCCATAACATCGCAAGCACGCTCTTTTCCCACGGCGCGAAACCGCGCGCGCATCCGTCGGCGGCGAGGAACGCAATGGCCGGCGCCAGCAGCATCAAGTCATAGTCGAGGCTGTAAGGCGTCGCCAGCAATGTGCCGATTAGCAACGCTGCGGCCCTAAGCGCGAAAGCGGCGTTGCCACGCCAGAGCCAAATCAGCGACGCCGCGACGGCAATGGTTACCGTGCCCTGGATGGCATAGGCGAGAGGAACGGAGCCGCCCCACATCCGCACCCAGGAGAACACGCTCTGAATCTTGTGCCAGCCGGTATTGCCCTCCTCGAGCACGACAACGCGGGTAAAGTGTGTTGAGGCGAGGAAGGCCTCCCAGATTTTCGGTCCGAAGGCGAGCGTCGTTACCAGCGCCAGCACGCCAACGGTCGCGGTTGCGGCAGCAAATGTTCGCCAGCGCCCGCTGGCGGCGAGAACGAGCGGAATCAGCAGCCCGAATTGCGGCTTGCTGCTGAGCAGGCCGAACATGATTCCGGCAATGACCGGCCGGCGATCGAGCAGGACAAGGGCGAAGCCGATCAGCGAGGCGGTGAGGAAGCCGTTATGCCCGTGCCCGATGTTGATGAACACGGCTGGGAAGGCGAGAGCGAGCAGGAGCCAGAGCTTGTCGGACATGCTTTCCCCGGCGGGGGAGGGTGAAAAGGAAACGATTGCCCGCATCGCGCCGAGATAAAGAACGAGCGTCGCGCCCTGCCAGACGGCGAGCGCCAGCAAGTAGGGCATCAGCGCCAGCGCCGCGGCGACAAACAGGAAGAAGGGCGGGTAGTGCCAGCCGTAGAACGGCGTTGCCGGTCCGAAGATGGCCTGCTCGCGGGCATGCTGCTGCGCCGGGTGGAAGGGCGCCTCCGGCTGGCCGTCGAGAACGGCGGCGCCTGCGGCATAGACATTGGAGAAATCGGTGCCGAGCGGCCGGCCCTGGTAGTCGTTGAGGCCGTCCGCGGTCGCGACCAGGAAAACAAAGCCCACCGCCGACGCCATCAGCAGGGCAAACCCGACGATGCGCACGCGCTCGCGCGTCAGCCATGAGCCGGTGCGAAGAGCCTCGATCAACGCGCTCATGGCGCGGTTCTATCGGAGCGGGATTAAGGGAGGCTTACTCCCGCTCTCCGCCGAACGGACGGCTCCCGGGCACTCTGCGGGAAGCATCGAAAGAAACATTAGCAAACGAGATGTTTGCATCATTGTTTGTCGCTTGCCCGAAGCGGCGTGGGGCATTACCAACGTTGCGCCAACGCCGGAGCAATCGAGATGGCCTTCCTCGCCGACCACTTAAAGCGCATCAAGCCCTCGGCCACGATCGCGGTGACCGACAAGGCGCGAGCGCTGAAAGCGGCGGGCCGCGACATCATCGGGCTTGGCGCCGGCGAGCCGGACTTCGACACGCCCGATAACATCAAGGAAGCCGCGATCAAGGCGATCAGGGACGGCAAGACCAAATATACCGCCGTCGACGGCATCCCCGAACTGAAGGCGGCGATCGCGAGCAAGTTCAAGCGCGAGAACGAGCTCGACTACAAGTCGTCGCAGATCAGCGTGGGCACCGGCGGCAAGCAGGTGCTCTTCAACGCGCTGATGGCCACGCTCAATCCGGGCGACGAGGTGATCATCCCGGCGCCCTATTGGGTGAGCTATCCCGATATGGTGCTGCTCGCCGGCGGCGAGCCGGTCGAGGTCGTCACGACCTTTGAGTCCGGCTTCAAGATGAAGCCTGAGGCGCTCGAGCGCGCGATCACGCCGAAGACCAAGTGGCTGATTTTCAACTCGCCGTCGAACCCGACTGGCGCGGGCTATTCGCGCGCCGAAATCAAGGCGCTGACCGAAGTCTTGCTCAAGCACCCGCATGTCTGGGTGATGACCGACGACATGTATGAGCACCTGGTCTATGACGATTTCGTCTTCACCACGCCGGCGCAGGTCGAGCCCAAACTTTATGAGCGCACGCTGACCGTTAACGGCGTATCCAAGTCTTATTGCATGACCGGCTGGCGCATCGGCTATGCGGGCGGTCCGGAGCCGCTGATCAAGGCGATGGCGGTGATCCAGTCGCAATCGACGTCGAACCCGTCGTCGATCTCGCAATGGGCTTCGGTGGAGGCGCTTAACGGTCCGCAGGATTTCATCCCGCGCAATGCCAAGGCGTTCAAGGAGCGCCGCGACCTCGTCGTCTCCATGCTCAATCAGGCCAAGGGCATCCGATGTCCGAAGCCGGAGGGCGCGTTTTATGTCTATCCGTCCTGCGCGGAGACCATGGGCAAGACCGCGCCGAGCGGAAAGAAGCTTGGATCGGACGAGGATTTCGTCACTGAACTGCTGGAAGCCGAGGGCGTCGCCGTGGTGCAGGGCACGCCGTTCGGGCTTGGCCCTGCGTTCCGCATTTCCTATGCGACGAAGACCGAGGACCTCGAAGAGGCCTGCCGGCGCATCCAGCGCTTCTGCGGAAATTTGATGTAGGCCCCGTCGCCACAGGCAACGGGCGGTGATATATCCTGCGGTTAAGATTTGCATGCCGTCTGGGGGGGCGGTGGCATTCAATGTAAATGGAAGGACAATGCTCATGCTTCGCATCTCGACAATTGCCGCCGCCGCCCTCATCGCCTCGGTTTCCGGCGCTTCCGCCCAATCGCGCGTCGAAGCCGGCGTACTCGAATGCCGCGCCGGCCAGACCACCGGCTTGATCATCGCCTCGCAGACGAACCTCAGTTGCGTCTTCCGGCCGACGGCCGGCGGACCGGTCCATCGCTACACCGCCATCGTGCGCCGCGTGGGCGTGGACATCGGCATCACCGCTGAATCGGGATTGGCCTGGGCAGTGTTCGCCCCAACCGTGAATATCGGCCCCGGCGATCTCGGCGGTCTCTATGGCGGCGTCACTGCCGGCGCGACCGTTGCCGTTGGCGGTTCGGCCAATGTGCTGGTCGGCGGCTCCAACAATACCTTCGCGCTGCAGCCGCTCAGCCTCGGCGCCCAGACAGGCCTCAACGTCTCGGCCGGCATCGCCGAACTCGATTTGCGCGGCGTGCGCTGAGTGAGGCAACGATTTTTCGAATGACTTCCGGTAACGCCGGGCGCGGGGTCGCGTCCGGCGCTTTTCATTTCAAGATTACGCGGCCCTCGACGTGCACACGCACGATGCCAAGCTTGCGCACATAGCTCATGACCTCGTTGGCCATCAGCGGTGCGTCGAAGTCGCGCGCCGTGTGCTTGGCATCGCGGAATGCCGTGTAGTCATCGCCGCCGCGGGCAAGAAAATCGTTAGTCACGATCTTATAGATGCGACGGGGAGCGAGCGGATGGCCTGCGACCTTGATCGAAAGAATGCGCCGGCCAACGGGACGTTTCAGATCGGCCTCGATCCTGATGCCGGATACCTGTGGAAAGCGGCCGGCTGGCAGCGGCAGGCGGCTTAAGCCATTCTCCAGCGCGCCGCGCAGCGCCCCGCCCGTGATCTCGATCACCGCGATGCGATTGCCGAAGGAAAGTTCCGCCAGAATATCTCGCCGCGTGATCGCGCTGCCTGGGGCATAGATCCTGTTTGCACGAATACCGCCGCCATTGGTGACCGCGGCATCGGCGCCTGTCGAGGCGCGGATGGCATCGGCAAATAAATTGCCAATCGCCGCTTCTCGCGCGCGCACCGTGGCGACGCGGCTATCGAGTTCGACCTCGGTCGTCGCCAGCGCGACGTCGAATTCCTTCGATAATTGCCGCTCGAATTCCGCAACCGCAGCAGCAACCCCGGCGTCGGGCTCGACATCGGCGGTATCGATGACGCGGAATTGCGGCCGCCAGGTTACGTCACGGCGGCCATCGCGCATGGTCACGGCGATGGTCACATCGACGGCGGTGACGTAATGAGCGTCCGCGCTCGATTCGACGATTGCCGTGCGCCCATTGTAGTTGACGAAGAGATCGTGATCGTCGCCGGTCAGGATCAGGTCTGCGGCGTGCTCCGCGAATAGCGCCCGATCGGTACGGCGGTCGGCGTGTACCACGGCGACGACAAAATCGGCACCCTCTTGCCGCAACGCTGCAGTCTGTGCCTTGACCGCGCCAAGGGTGGACGCGAATTTCAAATCGCCGGGATTCGACTTCACCGGAGAATCGTCCGCCGCTGTGCCCGTGACACCGATGCGCACACCGTCGAATGTCAGCAGCGCCCGGTCCTTGAAGCCGGCAAGCGGGTGCCCATCGCTACCGCGCAAATTGGCGGCATAGCGCGGAAACTTCGCCTCACCCATGCGCTTTAAGAAAATCTCCTTGCCGAAATCGAATTCGTGATTGCCGGGCACGAAAATGTCGGGCGCCACCATGTTGGTCAGCGCGACAATATGCTCGCCACGGTCGATCCCGGACAACAGCGACGGCGAGAGCGTATCGCCGGCATGGGCGAAAATGACGTGGCCGCCCTTCGCCCGTTCGGCCTTGACCACGGCGGCAAGCCGGGCAAAACCGCCGCGCGCCTTGCCATCCGCCATCTTTTGCTCGTCCATCAAGTAGATGTCGTTGACGAGGATGAACGTGACCTGGACGGTCTGCGCGCGCGCCGGCAGCGCGAGGATTGCGGCGGCAAGGACGGCGATCAGGATGGCGGCAGTTCGGCGGGTCATGCGCTTTGGTCGTGGCGGGGGATGCCTTAGCATGGTGTGTATCGCCGCGGCCATCCTTCGGCCGCATGAAATGTGAGTTTTCATGTCCGACTCAATCGCCGCGAGGCAAAGCGCAGCGGCTTTTTCATCCAACCGCTTGAACGAGCTGCCGAGCCGCATCGGCGTGCTTCTGGTCAATCTCGGTACGCCGGACGCCACCGATTACTGGTCGATGCGCCGCTATCTAAAGGAATTTCTCTCCGACAAGCGGGTGATCGAGGATAATTCGCTGACCTGGAAGCTCGTCTTTAATTTCATCATCCTGACGCTGCGGCCGCGCCGCAGAGGCCGCGATTACGACAAGATCTGGAACCGCGCGCGCAACGAATCGCCGCTGAAAACCATCACCCGCTCGCAGAGCGAGAAACTTGCCGCCATGCTCGGCACCGCCGGTTCGCGCATTCTCGTCGATTGGGCGATGCGCTACGGCAATCCATCCATCCGTACGCGCCTCGATGCACTCGTCGCGCAGGGCTGCGCGGGTATCCTGCTGGTGCCGCTTTATCCACAATATGCCGCCGCGACCACCGCGACGGTCTGCGATGCGGCGTTCGCGGCGTTGGCCGCCATGCGGACGCAGCCAACCTTGCGCGTTGCGCCGCCGTATTACGATGAACCATTCTATATCGAGGCGATCACATCTTCACTGCGCGCGGAGCTTGCGAAACTGCCGTTCAAGCCGGATATCGTGCTTGCGTCCTTCCACGGCATTCCGCTCGCTTATGCCGAGAAGGGCGATCCCTATCCCAGCCACTGCGCCAAGACAGCGTGGCTGATACGCGAGAAACTTGGTCTCGCCGACGATAAATTCATCATGACATTCCAGTCGCGTTTCGGCCGCGCCGAATGGCTGCAGCCCTATACCGACAAGACCGTCGAGAGCTTGGCGAAAAGCGGCGTGAAAAATCTCGCCGTGGTGATGCCCGGCTTTGCCGCCGATTGCCTGGAGACGCTTGAGGAAATCGCGGTCGAGAACGCCGAAATATTCAAACGTCACGGCGGAGAAAATTTCGCCGCCATCCCCTGTCTTAATGACAGCGACGGCGGGATGACGGTGATCCGCGAACTGGTGTCGCGCGAGTTGGGCGGATGGATTTGATCGTGCTTAGGCGATTCCGGCGCGCAACAGATCGTGCAGATGCAAGATGCCCACGGGCTTTCCGTCTTCGACCACGATTAACGTGGTGATTTTCGCGGAATTGAGGATCTCCAGGGTTTCGCTCGCGAGCTGATCGGGCCGCGCGGTCTTCGGCGGCGTGCTCATCACGTCGTCGACGCGCGCGTCGAGCCGAATGGTGCGCATGTGACGGCGCAGGTCGCCGGCGGTGATGATGCCGGCGAGGTGCCCGTCGCGTGTAACGATACCGACACAGCCGAAACCCTTGGCCGACATTTCGACGATGGCATCGGACATGCGCG
>JACQTM010000193.1 GCA_016210825.1 Hyphomicrobiales bacterium | reverse complement strand
GCTCAAGCTCAACCCGCGGCGCCGGCCGCGCCTGCGGCCAAGCCGGCGGAGAAGAAGGGGCCGACCTACCTCAACTTCCCCGGCAAGAGCGACAAGCTCGTCGTAATCGGCGAGCGTCCGCTCGTCGCGGAAACGCCGGAAAGTCAGCTCGATGACGACACCACGCCGATAGACAAGTTCTACATCCGCAACAACGGGCAAATTCCGGAAGCGACAAAGGAGCCCGACAAGTGGAAAATCACCATCGACGGTGAGGTGAACAAGAAGCTCGAGCTCACGCTTGGCGAGCTGAAATCGAAGTTCAAGCCGGTGACCCGGCGCATGGTGCTTGAATGCGGCGGCAATGGCCGCTCGTTCTTCAATCCTTCGGCGCGCGGCAACCAGTGGACCAACGGCGGCGCCGGTTGCGCGGAATGGACCGGCGCGCGGCTGGTCGACGTGCTCAAGGCTGCCGGCGTTAAGTCCTCG
This sequence comes from Hyphomicrobiales bacterium, assembly GCA_016210825.1. Classification (GTDB taxonomy): domain Bacteria; phylum Pseudomonadota; class Alphaproteobacteria; order Rhizobiales; family Xanthobacteraceae; genus JACQTM01. Next base: position 7,237 of record JACQTM010000193.1, on the reverse strand, counting down.
GCAGTGTTCAGCGGCCACTATGGCGCCGATCCGCATCTCTCCGGCGACGCCAGCAAGCAGGCGTTATCACGCGGCGTGCCGATCAAGAAATTACTGGACCAGAACAATCTGATCGTGTGGGCGATGAACGGCAAGCCGCTGGAAAACATCCACGGTTTCCCGGTTCGGCTTGTCATTCCCGGCTGGCCCGGATCGGTGTCGTCGAAGTGGCTCACGCGGATCTGGGTGCGCGACAAGGAGCATGACGGCCAGGGTATGGGTCAGTTCTCCTATCGCGTGGCCATCAAGCCGATGGTGCCAGGCGACAAGGCCGACGCAAAGAACTTCAAGGATCTCGAGTCGATGCCGGTTCGCTCGATCATCACCAATCCCGCGGATGGCGCGAAAATCGCCGCCGGCACGCGGGCAATCAAGCTGCGCGGCGCCTCCTGGGCGGGCGACCATACGGTTGCGCAGGTGGATCTGTCGGTCGATTACGGCGCCACCTGGCGGCTGGCGCAATTGTCGAAGCCGAAAAATCCGTACGATTGGCAGCGTTGGACCGGAACGGTGAGGCTGCCGTCGGATGGTTATTTCGAGGTCTGGGCACGCGCCACCGACTCGCGCGGGGTCATGCAACCCCACGTCGTCGGCTTCTGGAATCCGCAGGGCTATGGCGGCAATCCGATGCATCGGATCCGGGTGCTGGTCGGTTAAGGATAGTGATAGCAGTCTGCAATCGTTTTCGACTGACCGCCGCGCATGTTGCGCGGCGGTCGAGCTTTCTCTCGGCGCTCATCGCTGGCCTATTGATCGCCGCGATGGCGGATGCTGCGCGTGCTCGCGTATTGGCGCAGACAGCGAATGTCTTCACGCCGCGCGATGAATCACCCGAAGAATTTCCGCCAGGAGCCGGGCGCGAGGAGACGTTCTATACTTGCACGGCATGCCACAACTTCAAGCTGGTGGCGCAGCAGGGCATGAATCGCAGGCAGTGGGATGAGTCGCTGACGTGGATGACACAGAAACACACCATGCCGCCGCTCGAAGGCAACGACCGGAAAATCGTGCTCGATTATCTTGAGGCGACATTTCCGCCACGCACCGCGCCGGGCGGCCGCGGCTCACCTAACCCGTTTCTCAAGCAATAAAAATTGTGCGAAAGTTTCCGCCGGTCTCAGCGTAGCCGTTTCGGCGGTGGTACGCGCGCGCGTGTATCGGTCGTCTGCGTAACGGGCGTAGCCCCGCAATGTGCAGGCCGGGCGGCCTGCGGACGCAGAAAGGCATCGGCTTCCGCCGAAGCCAAACGTGACTCGAGTGTAAGCCGGTCGAGGATGCAAGCGACCGCATGTGCGTTCGGCCGCGCGCCGCTGGCATTGCAATACCAACCGGCGAGCTGGATCGCGTCCGTGGCGAAGCGGCTGACAAATACGATGCATTGCTTCCACTGCCCATCGCTCTCCACGCGCATTTCCGCGGCACGGATTGGACCGAAGCGCGTCTCGAGGTCGTGGTAATTCGAGGTGAATGTCGCATTCGCCCGCTGCAGCGGTTTAATGCCACGAATTTCACGGGCAAAGTTAGGAGCGATCGCAGCGCCCTTTGGCGGCATGGTCAGCACTACCGTCATGTCGAGATCGCGGTCGTGAATGCGGCCGTATTGGCGCACTTCCATCCGGCCGATCCCGCTGCTGGTAAAGACGTTTGATTTCACCGGAAGGCGTGAGAGCTCCGGCGCCGCAAGCCGGAAGGCCGGCGTCTCGTCCAATTGCTTCACGCGGTAACCCGAAATGGTCAGAATCGAAAGGCCGATCAACCCGAGGACCAATGCGCCAACGGCGTAGAACGTGTAGCGGATCACGATCCCCGCGCCGTTCGCCGCCGAGGAAACGCTGACATTTGGAAGTGAAAGCGACATCGTGCTTCTCTCGTAGGTACGCCGCGCTTAATCAGCGCGCGGATAGCCGCCCGCGCAACTTGAAGGGATTGATACCGGCATGCGGCCGTTTCGGCGTGGCCGCGAGCAACGGATCGCGCTGGCCGCAAAATGTCCGATTGACTTCGGCGCGCGCGAATAGCTCGGCCAACTTGATGTCGCCACCCGAGGACAGCAGCGTGAGCCGGTCAAGCGAACATGCAATTGTCCCGCGATCGACGATCGAATCCATGCTGCACGAAATGCCGGCGATCTGCAGCCGCGGTGCGTCGAAGCGGTGCACGAATCCGATGCAATGTCCGATGCCGAATCGTCCGATGGTAAACTCGACCGCCGCGGCGCGGCCGAATTTCGTGTCGATCGGCAATGATCCTTTCACCGCTCCGGCCGGGCCGAGTTCGCCGGCGCGCGCCGCGATCTCGCTTGCTGGGTCGACGAATCGCCCGATCTCGCTGCCGGGCCGATAGATTTCAATCATGACATAGCGCGCCGAACGCCCCGGCACGCCCCACGTCATGCTGTCCTTGCGTCCCCCGCCAAGGCCGTGACGGCGGATGGTATAATACGCCTCGTAGTCGGAGACATCCGGGTTGATCAGCTCGAAGGCCGCATGGGGACGCGTGACGTCGATCCATTCGGAGCGTGGCGCGGGCTCGATAGCCGCGACAACAGGTCCGCTACGGAAGACTTCGGCGGTGAGCAGCGCGAGCGCGGCTATACCGCACAGATAGGCGAGAAGGCGCACGAATGTGCCTTGAACCTCGGCGGAAAGCGATTGCAAAGCCGGATGCACGTCGGCCCCCTGTAGGTCGGCGTTGTCTTTGCTCTATTTCTCGCTTAGAAGCGCTTTCGCTCCGGTTTTATTCAAGCGGCAACCCGGGGAATTTTGCCGTAGAGAGTCAACGATGGGTTACAAGATTGCGGTAGTTGGAGCCACCGGCAATGTCGGCCGGGAGATGCTCGAAATGCTTGCCGAACGGAAATTTCCGGCCGACGAGGTGGTCGCGATCGCCTCGCGCCGCAGCCTCGGCACGGAGGTGTCGTTTGGTGAACAAACGCTGAAGATCAAGGCACTCGAGCACTACGATTTTACGGACGTCGACATCTGCCTGATGTCGGCTGGCGGTGCGGTGTCGAAGGAATGGTCGCCGAAGATCGCGGCCAAGGGCGCGGTGGTGATCGATAATTCCTCGGCGTGGCGCTACGACCCCGACGTTCCGCTCATCGTGCCGGAGGTCAACGCCGACGCTGTTGCGACTTTTCGCAAGAAGGGCATCATCGCCAATCCGAATTGCTCCACGGCGCAGCTCGTGGTGGCGCTCAAGCCGCTGCACGACAAGGCGACGATCAAGCGTGTGGTGCTCGCGACCTATCAATCTGTCTCCGGCGCCGGCAAGGAAGCCATGGACGAGTTGTTCAGCCAGACCCGCGCGGTGTTCACGGCAGGCGAAATCGAGACCAAGAAGTTTCCCAAGCGCATCGCCTTCAACGTCATACCGCAGATCGATGTGTTTCAAGACGATGGGTTTACGCGCGAAGAATGGAAGATGGTGGTCGAGACCAAGAAGATTCTCGATCCCAAGATCAAGCTCGTCGCCACGTGCGTGCGCGTGCCGGTCTTCATCGGCCATTCGGAGGCGGTCAACATCGAATTCGAGAAGCCAATCACGGCCGACGAGGCGCAGCAGATCCTGCGCAACGCGCCGGGTTGTCTCGTCGTCGACAAGCGCGAGGCGGGCGGATACGTCACGCCCTACGAAGCCGTGGGCGAGGACGCGACCTATATCAGCCGCATCCGTGAGGACGCGACCGTCGAGCATGGCCTCGTCATGTGGATCGTCTCCGACAATCTGCGCAAAGGCGCCGCGCTCAACGCCATCCAGATCGCCGAATGTCTGATCAACCGTAAGCTGATCAGCGCAAAGAAGAAGGCGGCGTAACTCACCGTCACCCTGAGGTGGCCGCGCAACGCGCGGCTCTCGAAGGGTGATGGGCGTGGCGCGCTATCCTTCGAGGCTCGCCGCTTTGCGGCTCGCACCTCAGGATGACGGCGAGAGGTCTACGCCCAAATCGCCATCGGCATGCCGAATTCGTCACGCGGCGGCGGATCGGGGAATGGCTTCGCAACGCCGGAATGGATACGCCGCGCAATCGCGGCGCAGGCGAGGGCGTCGAGCAGATCATCGCCGCCCGCGCCCTTTGGCGGCGCAGCTTCGACGGCCGAAGGCGGTAGACCGTTTGCGATCAGCAGTTTCCGCCGTATCGTCAATCCCGGCTGATAAGCGCGACCTTTGACTTTCTTCGGCTCATCCAACGCGAGTTCGCCATTAAGCCGCCAGAAGGCGACCTCCGGATGGACTTCGAACGTATGTCGCGCGAGCAGCGGATAGGCGCGTAGTGCTTTATCCACTTCCCGGATTTTCGGCACAATCATGAAAAGCTGTTTAGAGACTTTGCGTGGCGGGTTGGATGTGCGTAAGGCAATACGACATGCGTCGCGATAGTCGTTTGCGTAAATCGCCGCTCGCGACGGCACCGAGAAAACCGACGATTGCCGCGCGCCGAGCAGCGACCGCACGGCATTCTCCGCTTCACGGCCACCCAATCCTATGTACTTGGGCAGGCCATTCGGAACATCGACGGCGATGATCGCGGGCACCTCCGGCGCACGCGCGACGTCGCTAAAGTGCGGGGCAACGCGAATGTGCGTTGCATCGCCAGTGGGATGTACGAAGACCGCGATCCATCCGCCGGTACATCCATCCACACCGGCAAGCCAGACATCCGATAGTAGATCATGATCGGTCATGGGTTACGCTGGCATGGCTCGCGCCGGCTCGCTAGGGTCGCTTCGTCAGGGGAAGCCGTACAATGACCATCCGCCCGCGCCGCAGTGTGCTTTACATGCCGGGCTCCAATGCCCGCGCCATCGAGAAGGCGCGCACGCTGCCGGCCGACGGCGTCATCCTCGATCTCGAGGATGCCGTCGCGCCCGACGCCAAGGAAGATGCGCGCAAGCAGGTGGCCGCGGCGGTGAAGTCCGGCGGCTTCGGTCCGCGCGAGGTCTTCATCCGCGTCAACGGCATCGATACGCCGTGGCATACCGATGATATGAGCGCTGCCGCGCATGCAGCGCCCGATGCGATCCTGATTCCAAAAATCTCGGATCACGAGCAGCTCGAAATGATCGGCCAGCGCCTGCTCGATATGGGCACCGAGCATAAATTGCGCATTTGGGCGATGATCGAGACGCCGTTCGCGCTGCTCAATGTGCGCGACATCGCCGAAGCCGCGAGCGATTCCGAGACAAGGCTTGCCGGCTTGGTCATGGGCACGAATGACATTGCCAAGGAAACCGGCGCACGGCTGGTGCCCGGCCGCACCCCGATGCTGTCGTGGCTGTCGGTTTGCATCGCCGCCGCGCGCGCCTATGGGATCGCCATTCTCGACGGCGTGTTCAACGATATTTCCAACGCGGACGGCTTCGCGCAGGAATGCCGGCAAGGCCGCGACCTGGGGTTCGACGGCAAGACTTTGATTCATCCCAACCAGATCGGTCCGTGCAACGACGCGTTCTCACCCGGTGCGGACGAGGTCGCGCAGGCGCGTAAGATCATCGCCGCCTTCGACAAACCCGAGAACAAGGGCAAGGGTGTGGTGTCGCTTGACGGCCGCATGGTGGAACGCATGCACGCCGACATCGCGCGCAATACGGTCGCGATTGCGGATGCGATCACGCAGCGAAAATAATCATTCCGGCAAAGTGTAAACGAAAATCGGCTCCTTGCCGTAACCGGGATGCAGGCAGATAAATCGCACCAACCGCGGGCCAAATGCGCTATCAAGTGTCGCCTTACCGTAGAAAATTGTAGAGACGAATTGTATGCCGATCTTGTCGGCGAACTTGTCCTCGTGAACGCTCGATCGGTCGATCATGAAATGCTTGAAGGTCGGGTTGTGCCGCCGGAATTGAACGGCGGCTTGGCGCTCGCATTGACGAAGGCTTTCGAATTTCGTCCGCTGCGCGAAGCTCTCCGGTGCTGAAAGCACCAATAACGCGACGGCAAATCCAATCGGCATCACGCGCCTTTTCACGCCCATGGGCGAGCGGCCTTGGCCTTGGCTTCATAGCTATCGATCTTGCCGGCTTTCACCATCGTCAGTCCGATGTCATCAAGGCCATTGAGCAAGCAATGCTTGCGGAAGGAATCGACCTCGAACGTCACCACGCCGCCATCCGGTCCGCGAATTTCCTGCTTCGCCAGATCGATGGTGAGTGTCGCATTAGCGCCGCGGTCGGCGTCGTCGAACAGCTTATCAAGATCGTCCGGTGAGACGCGGATCGGCAGAATGCCGTTTTTGAAGCAATTGTTATAGAAGATGTCGCCGAACGAGGTCGATATCACGCAGCGAATGCCGAAATCGGCGAGCGCCCAGGGCGCGTGCTCGCGGCTTGAGCCGCAGCCGAAATTGTCGCCGGCCACGAGAATCTTCGCCTTGCGATAGGCCGGCTTGTTGAGCACAAAATCCGGATTTTCGCTGCCGTCGTCCCGATAGCGTTTCTCGGCAAACAATCCCATGCCCAACCCGGTGCGTTTGATGGTTTTGAGATATTGCTTGGGGATGATCATGTCGGTGTCGACATTGACCTGCTTAATCGGAGCGGCAACACCTTCGAGGACGCTGAATTTTTCCATGATATCCGTATGGGAATTTTCTATTGGCGATGGGGTTTTATAGCGAATCAGCCGCGATCTTCCTAGCGCGCGCCACACAAGGCCGCATTGCCTATCCGGCTACCATCGTCGTCACGGCAACGTGAATTTCATACCCGGGTAGATGACATCAACAAGCTCTACGATTTGTTCCGGCGGCTGATCGCCGTCCATGATCCTTTGGGAGATTCAATATGCAACTGTCACGCCGCCGCTTCATGGCAAGCGCCGCCGCTGCGACCCTTGTGCCTGCGGGCTTCGCCGTAACGAATAAAGTCCACGCTTCGGCGCCCACCGTCGGCAAACAGGCTCCGGGATTCTACCGCGTCAAACTCGGCGAGTTCGAACTCACGACCGTTCACGATGGCATCCTTAAGTTTGCCAAGCCGGAGAATTTGGTGGTCAACAAATCCTTCGATGAAGTCGGCAAGGCGTTCGACGCGGCTTTCATTCCGCGCGACAATTTCCGTATTCCGTTCACGCCGACGCTCGTCAATACCGGCAAGAATCTTGTGCTGATCGACTCCGGCTTTGGCGACAACGGCCCGCCGCCGACCGGCGGGTTGATGAGTAATTTGACCGCCGCCGGTATCGATCCGAAAGCCAT
>JACQTM010000192.1 GCA_016210825.1 Hyphomicrobiales bacterium | reverse complement strand
CACCAAGGGCGCCGACGTCGGCGGCGATCTTGTCGGCAAGGTTGAGGCTGGCATTCCGGAAGACGATCCACGCAATCCGGCGACCATCGCCGACAATGTCGGCGACAATGTCGGCGACTGCGCCGGCATGGCCGCCGACCTGTTCGAGACCTACGCGGTGACCGCGGTCGCGACCATGGTGCTGGCGGCGATCTTCTTCGCCAATTCGCCGAACCTCGTGAACATGATGACGCTGCCGCTTGCCATCGGCGGTGCCTGCTTCATCACCTCCATCATCGGCACATTCTTCGTCAAGCTCGGCGCCAGCCAATCGATCATGGGCGCGCTTTACAAGGGCTTCATTGCGACGGCGGCGTTGTCGATCTTCGCGGTCGCCGTCGTGTTCTATCTGCTGGTCGGCTTTGGGCCGGTCGCCGGCGCGCGCTATACCGGCGCGATGCTGTTCGCTTGCGGCCTGGTCGGGCTCGCGGTAACGGGACTGATCATCTGGATCACCGAATATTATACCGGAACGGACTATCGTCCTGTGAGGTCAATCGCGTCCGCGTCTGTCACCGGTCACGGCACCAATATCATCCAGGGGCTTGCAGTTTCGTTGGAATCGACCGCGTTGCCGACGATTGTCATCATCGCCGGCATTCTTGTCAGCTATGGCATCGCTGGATTATTCGGTATCGCGATAGCGGTAACGACGATGCTGGCGCTCGCCGGCATGGTGGTCGCGCTCGACGCCTTCGGTCCGGTCACCGACAATGCTGGCGGTATCGCCGAGATGAGCGGATTACCGAAGGAAGTGCGCAAATCCACCGACGCGCTCGACGCCGTCGGCAACACCACCAAAGCGGTGACCAAGGGCTACGCCATCGGCTCGGCGGGCCTCGGCGCGCTGGTGCTGTTCGCTGCCTACAACGAAGATCTGAAATTCTTCATCGCCAATCCGGCGAAGCATCCGTATTTCAAGGACATCGCGCTCGATTTCTCGCTCAACAATCCGTATGTCGTCGTCGGCCTGTTGTTCGGCGGCCTGCTGCCGTATCTCTTCGGCGCCATGGGCATGACCGCGGTCGGGCGTGCGGCGAGTTCAATCGTCGAGGAAGTGCGCCGGCAATTCCGCGAAAAGCCAGGCATCATGACTTACAAGGATAAACCCGATTACGGGCGCGCGGTCGACATGCTGACCAAGGCGGCGATCAAGGAAATGATCGTGCCGTCGCTGTTGCCGGTGCTTTCGCCGATCGTCGTCTATTTCGTCATCTTTTTCATCGCCGGCGGCGGCGCCGCGGGCAAATCGGCGGGCTTCTCGGCGGTGGGTGCCATGCTGCTCGGTGTCATCGTCACGGGACTGTTCGTCGCCATCTCGATGACTTCGGGTGGCGGCGCCTGGGACAACGCGAAGAAATATATCGAGGACGGCCATTACGGCGGCAAGGGTTCGGAAGCCCACAAGGCGGCGGTGACCGGCGATACCGTCGGCGATCCCTACAAGGACACGGCGGGCCCGGCGGTTAATCCAATGATCAAGATCACGAACATCGTTGCGCTGCTGCTGCTCGCAATCCTCGCGCGTTAAGGCGCATGACTACGATCAAACCCCGCGGTTCGCCGCTGGGCTTATTCACTGCGCGCGCAAAGACGTGATCAGTCCTTACCGATGATTTTCAGGAGATAAGTGAGGTACGACAGTTCCTGCCCGCCAGATGGGGTCGTGCGCGTCACAAAATCGAACACCTTGCCGTCCTTCAAGCCGTAGTTGGCAAGGCGCTCGACGCGACGATCCCTGTCGAAATAGACCGCAATCACGCGCTGATCGACGACCTTCTGCGGTAGGAAGGCGGCCTCTTTCACGGCGCGCTGGGAAATGTAATAGAACGCCTCACCGCTGACCGTCGCCACGGTAGACGGCGTGCCAAGTACCACCAGCACCTGTTCCTGCGTCGAGCCGAGCGGAATTTGTTCGAGGGCGCCCTCGGGCACAAGATAGCCGCGTTGGAAGGTTTGCTGGAAGCAACCGCCGGCGGTCAGGCTGGTTGCGACTAGCGCCACTGCAAGCGCAACGTCGGCGAGCCGCCGCGGGCGGGGGGGCAAGGCGGCGCGCGTGCTGTGGCGTAAACGTTTCATGATGCGGTTTGGCATGCGAGAATTTCGAGCTACCCGGCAATGTCCCCGATTGCAAGGCTCGCGGCGGCGCAAATCAAGGCCATTGCTCCGATGATACGACCCCTTTTCGGCCGCATCCGTCCGAGCCCAACAATCCGGGCCCTCTATGGCGCCATCGTGGCACAAGCGCGCGCCCCGAGCTTCTATCGCGACTATGGCGTTGCCGACACGGTTAATGGCCGCTTCGACATGCTGGTATTGCATGTGGCGTTGTTCTTCAATCGCGTGGCCGCGGAGCCAACGGCCGTTCAGGCGCTCGGACAGGAGGTGTTCGACCTGTTCTGCACCGACATGGATGATAACTTGCGCGAAATGGGGGTGGGTGACCTTGCCGTGCCGAAGACTATGCGGCGGCTAGCGGAGGCCTTTTACGGCCGTATGCAGGCATACCAGGCAGCATTGACGGCAAGCGATGAGAGCGTGATGCGGGACGTGCTTGTTCGCAACGTCTTTTCCGGGCAAGCCGCCGACGGTGCAGTGAGGCTTGCGACCTATGTTACGGTGGCCGTTCGCCAACTCGCGACACAGGCGAGCCAAAGTTTCGCAGGTGCATGTCTTGTGTGGCCTGATCCGGAAACCATATCCGTACGGCGGACCGCATTGCCTGATGGGTCCGATTACCATGAACGCTGGGGCTGATATCAAGACCGTTTGGAGCGTGCCGGTGTCGATCGACGACATCGACAACGCCGGCCGCCATTTCAATCTCGTGCCCGACGAAGAAACGCGCGCGCGGATTGCCAATGCGATCGGCGTGCGCGCGCTGCCGAAATTGAATGCGTCGTTTGACGTGAGCCGGCATGGACGCGACGGATTGCGCGTGACCGGCGAAGTCACGGCCATCGTCGGGCAGAATTGCGTGGTTACGCTCGAGGCAATGGAAAGCGAGTTATGCGATGAGGTCGATCTCGTGTTCGCGCCGCCACAGGCTGCGAACTCGACTGCGTCGGCTATGCAGCTTGGTCTCGAAGCGGTCGACCCGCCTGAAATACTTGACAATGGTGTCATCGATCTTGGTGCAATTGCGATTGAATTCATGCTGCTTGGTATCGATTTTTATCCGCGCCTGCCTGGCGTCGTATTCGATGCACCTGCAGTCGTCGAGCCTTCGAGTAATCCATTCGCGACGCTCGCATCACTGAAGAAGCGACCAGGTAAGGACACAGCGTGACTACCGGCGAACCCAATTCCCCTGTTGTCTCCAGGCCTCGGCACGGTATTGTCCATCGCCTCGCAATTGCCGTGCGGGTTCTTAAATCGAAGAATCCGGGCATGGAACGGCGCCGCTAAGGTCGAGCATGCCGCAGAAGGTCCGTATTGCGCTCGACGCCATGGGAGGAGACCACGGGGCATCGGTGGTCGTTCCCGGCGCCGAAATTTCACTTGTCCGTCACCCGGATTCGGAATTCATCTTGTTCGGCGATACCGCCATCGTGCAGCCGCTGCTCGATAGGTATCCGCGATTGCAGGGCGCCGTGAGGCTTGTGCACACCGACATCGCCATCAAAATGGAAGACAAGCCGAGTCAAGCGTTGCGCTATGGGCGATGGAAATCATCAATGTGGCTCGCGCTCGAGGCCGTGAAAAAGGGCGAGGCCGATGTTGCCGTTTCCGCGGGAAATACCGGCGCGCTGATGGCGATGTCGAAGTTCTATCTCAAGACCATGCCCGGCATCGAACGTCCAGCGATCGCGGCGTTATGGCCGACCCTGCGCGGTGAATCCATCGTGCTCGATGTCGGCGCGACGATTGGCGGGGACGCCCAGCATCTCGTTGGGCTTGCGGTGATGGGAAGCGCGATGGCGCGCGTGGTCTTCGATCTCGAGCGGCCGACCGTGGGGCTGCTCAACATTGGCGTTGAGGAGGTCAAGGGATTGGAAGAGGTGCGCGAGGCTGGACAGCTGTTGCGAGCGAGCAATTTTCCGCACATGCAGTATGTCGGCTTTGTCGAGGGTGACGATATCGGCAAGGGAACCGTCGATGTAGTCGTCACCGAGGGCTTCGCCGGCAACATCGCACTCAAAACAGCCGAAGGCACGGCGCGGCAGCTCGGCGAATATCTGCGCAGCGCCATGTCGCGGACCATCGGCGCCAAGCTTGGCTACTTGCTCGCGCGGCACGCATTTCGCACGTTGCGCGACAAAATGGACCCACGCAAGGTCAATGGCGGCGTGTTTCTCGGATTGAACGGTGTCGTCATCAAGAGCCATGGCGGAACGGATGCCGAAGGCTTCGCCGCGGCGGTCGATCTCGGCTACGACATGGCGCGCTACGCGCTGCTCGACAAGATCGGCCAGGAGCTTCACCACAGCACCACCGTGGCGGCGACCTCAGCCGGAGCCGCATCGTGAGCGTGACCCGTTCGGTCATCCTCGGTTGCGGATGCTACCTGCCGAGCCGCGTCCTTACCAACGAAGAACTTGCCCACACGGTCGATACGTCCGATGAGTGGATTGTCCAGCGCACGGGCATCCATGAGCGGCGCATCGCAGCAACTGGCGAGCTTACGTCGGACTTGGCGTTGCACGCGGCACAGGCCGCGCTTGCTCACGCCAAGGTCGATGCGCAATCGATCGATCTCATCGTGCTTGCGACCTCGACGCCGGATAACACGTTTCCGGCAACCGCCGTTTCAGTGCAAGCGGGATTGGGTATTACCCACGGCGCGGCGTTTGACCTGCAGGCAGTGTGTTCGGGCTTTGTCTATGGGCTTGCCACGATCGATGGGCTACTGCGCGGCGGCATGTTCAAGCGCGCGCTGCTGATTGGCGCGGAAACATTTTCACGAATTCTCGACTGGACTGACCGTACGACGTGCGTGCTGTTCGGCGATGGCGCGGGCGCCGTCGTTATGGAAGCGCAGGAGCAGCCGGGCAACGCAAGCGATCGCGGCCTGCTCACAACGCATCTACGCTCGGACGGCCGCCATAAGCAAAAGCTTTATGTCGATGGCGGGCCGTCGTCCACGGGAACAGTCGGACATCTGCGCATGGAAGGACGCGAGGTGTTCCGTCACGCGGTGGCGATGATCACCGATGTGGTTGAGGATGCCTTCAAGGCGACCGGATATACCGCCGCCGATATCGACTGGTTCGTACCGCATCAGGCTAACAAGCGGATCATCGACGGCTCGGCACATAAGCTTGGGATCGATCCTGGAAAGATCGTGATCACCGTGGACCGCCACGGCAATACGTCGGCGGCGTCGATCCCACTCGCCCTGTGCGACGCAATCACCGACCGCCGTATCAAGCGCGGCGATCTCATCCTGCTCGAGGCCATGGGCGGCGGGTTCACCTGGGGTGCGGCCTTAGTCCGCTGGTAATCAATATTTTGCAATCCGTGTGGGGGATTTTTCGCGGCGCATGATCACATGGGCAACGCGCGCCGCGGAGCGTCAATCAGCGTCGTCGAAAAGTCATATTGCAGTATTGCCACGCCCGCGCGGGAACTCGCAGTGCCCCGGTTGACCCTGCCATAACAAGCTCATATCGTTTGATAATTCAGCGGCACGGGTCGCCGACTGGCGGGGCAGGCGATGGCGGCAAAATCGATCACGCGCGCGGATTTGTGTGAGGCCGT
>JACQTM010000213.1 GCA_016210825.1 Hyphomicrobiales bacterium | reverse complement strand
TCGTCATGGCCGGGCACCCGGGTCCGGCCTTTGGCCGGCCCGAGTGTAAACTTGTCCCGGCCATCCACGAATATCTTCATTCCCTAATGCGTGGATGCCCGGCACGAGGCCGGGCATGACGAAAAAGTAATTACTCCGCCGCCGCCTGAGCCGGTGATGCCATCGACAGCGAACCGGCATTTCCGAAATGACCCGCTAACCGGACATATCGCGGACAGCGCGAAACCAACGCTAATGACCCAGGCCGTGTGAAAACTCCAACGTCAGTCGCGCGCGTAGAAATATTTTGGAGAGATTGCGCATCGTGAGAACTGATGCTGCTGCGGACATACGATTCCATGCCGTGTTGGAGAATTGTATTTTCTACATTTCGCCGATGTATGAGTTTTCACAGAGCCTGGACCCAGAACCGACATTGGTGGTTACTGTCCCACGGTTGGAGATATCCGATGTCGACAATTGAATCGAGCTCGCTTTTCTGTAAGCACGGACCCAATCAACCGAAAATGGGTCGGGATCGGTACACTGCTCGGGTGCCGTCCGAAAGGCGCTTTGCAAGCACCGGCGCGAACGCGAGGAAGCCGAAGACCAGATTTTCTGACCTGGAAGTCTCGTGCACGGAGACCGGTATCAAGGGCAATATCGTTGGAATCGAATTGCGTAAGGTGTTCGGCGACGCATAGGACACGCATCAAAAAGGCGACGAAATCCGTCGCGACCTCCATAACCGCCTGTGGACAGCAGATTACCTGCAAGTCGGCAAGTCACGAGTCGAGACACGGCGGCCGGAAGAAGTCTCAGGAAGGCGGTGTGAAGCCAGAGCAAAGATGACGCAGGACTGGAATTTGACCGACGGGCAGGCAAACGCGCTTGCCAAGTTGGAGCGGCCTGGCGAGTGACTTGGATGGTCGCGCAAGGAAGTTGCGGAAATGCTGCCGCTCATGGAGAAGGGCGCGAACGTCTGATTGCTCACATGAGGCCCCGAGTAGGAATCGTGGCGCGGACAAACTTTCCCGAACCGGGAGCTGCCCATCGGCGAAATCCCCGAGAAGCTTCCGTCTGATCCCCGGTCCATGCCGGGGATCAGCAATTCGACCATCCACCGCGCCCTCAAACGGTGTGTTCAGGCCGACCAGGTCCAGATTGACACATTTGATCGAGGAGCGGGTTAAGGAAAGGATAGCATCCCGGATTTCGCCGGACCACCGCGGACCAGTTCGAACGATCGCGACTATGACGCCACTTGATCGCATGGAACGTTCCGTCCCACGCACGTTGGAGCTGGGGGGAGTGCTCACGCGGCTAGGGTCGCTGAGCCTCCCCCACCAGGCAGCCGCAGCAGGAGCCTTCCTCCTCGCCTACGTGGTGCTCGAGTGGATCAGCTTCATCCATGAATACAAGGGCGTTCCGATCACGCCCTGGAATCCGGGCCTGGGCGTCGTCTTCGCGCTAATGGTGCTGGGCGGTCCACGCTACAGCGCCGTGTTGTTCGCTGGCGTTGTCATCGCCGAAACCACGGTTCTGCAGACCAAGCTGCAATGGCCGATTATTCTCGGCATCGCCGCCATTTTCGCGACCGTCTACGGCACGGTAGCCACCGTCGCACGAAACTACCTGCGACTCGACGTCGGTCTCGATCACTTGAGGGACGTGGTTATCCTTCTCGTAGCCGGAGTTTGCGGTGCGGTTCTCGCCGCACTTCTCCTCTCGCTGCTCTTGCCACTGGACGCGCAGCTAGAATCGACAGATGTCCTCGTCGCTTCCGGCCCGTTTCTCGTCGGTGACATCATTGGCATGGCGGTCATGACGCCGCTCACGCTGCGCCTCGTCTCGGGCAGCCACCCACAGTCGTTCGGTCGCCTCCGCGATCTGGTGCCGGAGCTTCTGCTCTATGCAGTGCTTGTGGCGGCGTCCCTCTGGATTATCGTCGGGGCCCAGACCGTGGACGGGTTCAAGTTCTTTTACCTGCTGTTTCTGCCAGTGATGGTAGCCGCCGTGCGCTACGGCCTCGACGGGGCCTGCGTGGGGCTTGCCCTCACCCAGTTCGGGCTGGTCGGAATCATGCACCTGTATGGTTTCGATGCCCGCACGTTCACCGAATTCCAGATCCTTATGCTGGTCCTCACCGCGACAGGGCTAATCGTGGGGGTGGTCGTCAGCGAGCGTAAGAACGCAGATCGTTTGGTCCAGGAAGCCGAAGCCCGGCTCAAGGAGAAGGAGGTGGAAGCTGCCGAGGCCGCGCGCTACAATTTGATGAGCGGAATGGCCTCCGCGCTGGCGCATGAGATCAACCAGCCAATGACGGCGGCGCGCGCGCTCGCCCGATCCGCCCAGCATATCCTGGGCACGCCCAATCCGGATCTGCCTCGCGCGGCCGGCAATCTGACGACCCTGATCGCGCACATCGATCATGCCGGCAGCGTGGTCGGTCACATGCGCGATTTCCTCCGTCGTGGCCGTCCTCACATCAGCACACTCGATCTGCGAATCATGCTGGACGACGCGTTATTGCTGGTACGTGCACAGGCCTCTGCGCATGGAATTACCATCGAACTCGGAGCGGCCGACGATCTGCCGCCCGTCTACGGCGACCGTGTCCAGCTGCAGCAAGTGGTCCTCAATTTCGTGCACAACGCGGTCGAGGCGATCACCGAGGCACGTCAGCCGGACGGCCGGATCAAGATCACCGCGACACGGTTCGACGCGCCGGCGCGAGTAGAGATCAGTATCTCGGACAACGGCCCCGGCATCCGCAAAGAGCTTGCGGATCGCTTGTTCGCTCCACTGACGACCTCAAAATTCGAGGGGCTGGGTCTTGGACTTTCGATTTGTGCAGCGATCATCCACTCCCACGGCGGGCGCGCGTGGCTCCATTCGGGGCAGGTGGGTGCGACCGAGTTCCGGTTTTCGCTCCCCCTCGACCAATCGCAAGCGCGATGACGATGTCCATTCCGACGATCTTTGTTGTCGACGACCAGGAATCGGTCCGCCATGCGCTCGGCGAGATGCTCAACGTCTTCGGTTTCGCGGTCGAGACCTATGAATCCGCCGATGCCTTTCTGAGCGCGCTCGCTCGATCGCGTGCCGGTTGCGTCGTGGCCGATGTCCGGATGCCCGGTATGGACGGCATCGAGCTCACCCGCGAGCTCGTGCGCCGCAAGATTCCGCTCCCGGTGGTCCTCATCTCCGGCCACGCCGATATCCCGATGGCGGTGGCCGCGATCAAGGCGGGAGCGGAGGACTTCATCGAGAAGCCGATCGACGATGTGCAACTCGTCGCGGCGATCAATCGCGGGTTGGCACGTCTGTTCGAGCAACAGTCTCAGGAGAAATCGATAGGAACGCTGGCGGCCCAATTTGCGCGGTTGACGCCGCGCCAAGTCGAGATTTTCGACCTCGTCGCTGCCGGTTACACGAGCCAGGCCATCGCTGAGAACCTCAAGATCAGCGCGCGGACGGTCGAAAGCTACCGCGCCGAGATTATGGAGAAGATGCAGGCCGAGAGCGTTGGCGTGCTGGTGCGGCAAGCCATCCGCCTTGGGCGCGTTACCCCGTAGAACTACCACCCTATCGTTCCGGATACGTGGGCTGGATCGGATTCGATAACGTCAAGAAAATCGGCTCGACGGACTTCGATGCGTCCGAAAATGGAACGCCGGATGGCGCATTTGAGAAAGGCTCGCGATCGGGGGGACAGGTTTAGCGTTCAGACGCCCACCTCGCTTAGCCTGTTGGCAATCCTAACGGCACTGGTGGGTGCACCAACTCTCCTGCTCGTCTGGCTGCTGCAGGCTGCTCAGGTCCTGCCGATGTTCAGTCTGGTATCGCTTGCCGCCGCGGGTGCTGCAGCGCTGCTCGCCTGGCGCAGCGGGGCCGAGCGCGACTCGGACGGGATCACGCTTTGGGATGTCGCTGGCGCGCTCGCATTCTTTGGATTTGCCGCGGGGATGCTCAGCGAGTCGACGCACGTGGCACAACTGTTTGGGCTCGCGACGGCGGCCTAATAGAAACGTACAACGACCAGGCCGGGCCCCTCTGGCAGCTCGATGAGCTGCGATGTCGGACTGGACATCTCGTGGAGTGGCATCGGTGTGCCTGTTGTCTTGCGGCGCGCGACACGCTGACGACGCATCCATGTCCCTGTCCGCGGCGCGCTTTCGCGAGCGCCCGAAGCGCCGCGGCAGCCATCCGCTCGACCTGTTCCATTATCGCCGCGCCTACGGCATCGCACTTGTATGAGGACTGCATCGTGAACCTGCAACAAAAGCTGAAAGATGTTGAGACGCCAAATCTGGCGCACCCCACGGTTCAACATAGCGCCGCACTCGCCGCGAGTATTCCGATAACTCCCCACCGCGAACCGGCTGAAGCCGTGGTCACCGCGCTCGGATCCGACGTTGCGCGCGGCCTGAGCCGGGCCGAGGCGCAACGGCGCCTCGAGCAGTACGGGCCGAACCGGCTGAAGAGTGCACCGGAAACGCCCTGGTGGACGCGGCTGCTCGAGCAATTCCAGAACTTCCTGGTGATCATCCTGCTCGTCGCAGTCGTCATCTCGATGATCGAATGGTTGCTGCAGGACCCGCGCGAGACCGCGCTGCCCTACGAGGCGATCGTCATCATGGCGATTGTCGTGCTCAACGCTATGCTCGGCTTTATCCAGGAGGCGCGGGCAGAGAAATCGGTCCGCGCGCTGATGGCGCTTGCCGCGCCCGAAGCCACGGTGGTTCGAGACGGCGAACGGCAGCGAGTCACGACCAACGAGATCGTCCCCGGCGACATCGTGATGGTCGAGGCCGGAGACAAGATCCCGGCGGACTCCCGGATCATCGAGGTTGCGAACCTGCAAACCGACGAGGCACCGCTCACCGGCGAGAGCGTGCCGGTGTCGAAGGACATCAACCCTATCGCCGGGGATGTCGGCATCGGCGACCGCCGTAACATGCTGTACTCGAGCACGGTCGCCACCTACGGGCGCGGCCGGGCCATCGTTGTCGCGACCGGGATGGGGACCGAGGTCGGCCGCATTGCGGGCCTGCTCGAATCCACCGAGAAGGAGCCGACACCGCTGCAGCAGGAACTCGATCGCACCGGCAAACGGCTGAGCATCATCATGCTGGGAATCTGCGCCGTCGTGTTCGCGGCCGGCATGTTCAGCACTTCCACCTTCACGCTCAACATCGTGCTCAGCCTGTTCCTATTCGCGGTGGCGCTCGCCGTCGCCGCGATCCCCGAGGCGCTGCCGGCGATCGTGACCGTGGGGCTGAGCCTCGGCGTGCGGCGTATGGCGGCGGCCCATGCCATCGTTCGCAAGCTACCGGCGGTCGAAACACTCGGTGCTGCGACCGTAATCTGTTCCGACAAAACCGGCACACTGACACGCAACGAGATGACCGTGCGTGCGATCATGACGGCGGAGGCGCTCGTCGAGGTCGGCGGCAGCGGCTACATCCCAGAGGGCGAGTTCACCGTCGGGGGCGCCAAGCTCACCGAAACGTCAGGTACTCGCGCTGCCGTGGAGAAAACGCTCCGCGGGGCGGCGCTCGCCAACGACGCGGCGCTCGTGAACAGCGAAGGGCGCTGGAAGGTGCAGGGCGATCCGACCGAAGGCGCGCTGATCGTTGCGGCGCGCAAGCTCGGCGTTGCCGAGTCCGAGTTGGCGCGCTTTCCTCGTATCGCGGAAATCCCCTTCACCTCCGAACGCAAGCGTCACACCACCGTCCATGTC
>JACQTM010000187.1 GCA_016210825.1 Hyphomicrobiales bacterium | reverse complement strand
GGACAGACAAGCCGTCCGGATATACATAGTATATACGGAATATAGAGTTCGGCCATGAAGGTAAAAGTCGCCAAATGGGGCAATAGCCTCGGTGTGAGGCTGCCGAAAGCAGCCGCCGACACAGCGGGCGTTGCGCCGGGTACTGAGCTCGATCTTACCGTCGAAAACGGAGACATTCGCTTGCGTGTCCCGGCCAAGTCTTCTCGGGAATTGCTTAATGAAATGATTGCGGAAGCCAAACGGCTTGGGCCGGAATTCGAGCCGGAAACGGTTGAGTGGGGACCGGATCGCGGTTCGGAAATCATCGACGATGACCCCCCGCGCTGACGAGCTTCCCAATCCTGGCGACATCGTGCTGATGGATTTTGGCCCTGTCCGGGGAACTGAACAGGACGGCACGCGGCCAGCGCTTGTCATCTCGGCGCGCGGCATGCATGAGATCACGCGGCGTGCCATTATTTGCCCGATCACGCACAACACGCAACCGTGGCCGACAAAGGTTCCTCTTCCGGCGGGGCTCGCTGCGGAGGGGGCGGTGCTGGTCGATCAAGTGCGTTCGATTGACCGCAACGCGCGCATTTTGCGAACGCTCGGGCAGGTACCCGATGCGATACTGCTGATGGTCCGCCGCAAGCTTGCAGCATTGACCGGAATTGAATTCACCGTCAGCGGGGAACAGTAGTCTATAGACTGCCAGGAAAATTCGGAGATTTTCCCATGATGGGATCCCGCGGATACAAAGGCGGCGACGAGTGTGACGCCTTCTCGCGCCAGTCGCAGCGCATTCTTCTCTGGAAGCGAGGTGAGGTGAGCGCAATCAAGCGCCGGTACTGGAAGCGAACGCGCAAGACCGTTCACAATGACGTTTCGCACACCGGCATCGCCGCGATTGCCAGCGGTCCGGAGGCGCTGTGACATCTCCTTTCTTACCCTCCCCCTTGTGAGGAGGGTAATGAGTTGCAAGCTTGATTTTCGCCGCCCGATGCCGTCTTTGCCGTTCAACGAATAAAGCTGGGGAAGGGGATTTCGTACCATGCGTGTTTATTATGACCGCGACGCCGACCTGAACCTGATCAAGGGTAAGAAGGTCGCCATCATCGGCTATGGCAGCCAGGGCCACGCCCACGCCCTTAATTTACGCGACAGCGGCGTTAAGGACGTGGCCGTTGCATTGCGCAAGGCTTCCGCCGGCGTGAAGAAGGCCGAAGCCGAGAAGCTCCCGGTGAGGGAAGTCGCCGAGGCCGCGAAATGGGCTGACGTGATGATGATGCTCACACCCGACGAATTGCAGGCCGACATCTATCGCGATCATCTCCACGCCAACATGAAACAGGGCGCGGCGCTGATGTTCGCCCACGGCCTCAACGTGCATTTCAACCTGATCGAGCCGCGCGCCGACATCGACGTGCTGATGATCGCCCCTAAGGGGCCTGGTCACACCGTGCGCTCGGAATATCAGCGCGGCGGCGGCGTGCCTTGCCTGCTCGCGATCCACAAGGACGCCTCGGGCAACGCCCATGATCTCGGCCTGTCCTACGGCTCGGCAATCGGCGGCGGCCGCGCCGGCATCATCGAGACTTCGTTTCGCGAGGAATGCGAGACCGATCTGTTCGGCGAGCAGACGGTGCTGTGCGGCGGCCTCGTCGAACTGATGAAGGCCGGCTACGAGACGCTGGTGGAAGCCGGTTACGCGCCGGAGATGGCGTATTTCGAGTGCGTCCACGAGGTGAAACTCATCGTGGACCTTATTTACGAAGGCGGCATCGCCAACATGAACTACTCGGTGTCCAACACCGCCGAATACGGCGAGTACGTCTCCGGCCCGCGCGTGGTCAGCGCCGAAACCAAGGCGGAGATGAAGCGTATCTTGAACGACATCCAGACCGGCACATTCACGCGCAACTGGATGCTGGAGAACCGCGTCAACCAGACCTCGTTCAAGGCCATGCGCGCCAAGATGGCGGCGCACCCGATCGAGGAGGTGGGCGAGAAGCTCCGCGCCATGATGCCGTGGATCAAGGCGAAGGCATTGGTGGATCGGAGCAAGAACTGATCCACGGCGTTGTTGCGTTGGACGGGTTCGCTATCGCGAACCCTATGGTGATCAAGGCGAAGGCTTTGGTGGATCGGAGCAAGAACTGATCCACGGCGTTGATGCTCTTACGGGTTCGCTGTCGCGAACCCTATGGTGATCAAGGCGAAGGCATTGGTGGATCGGAGCAAGAACTGATCCACGGCGTTGATGCTCTTACGGGTTCGCTGTCGCGAACCCTATGGTGATCAAGGCGAAGGCTTTGGTGGATAAGAGCCGCAACTGACCGTTGCTGCATTGCTCCGCCCTCATCCTGAGAGCCTGGCCGGAAATGCATCCAGTTCTTTCAGGCTCTCTCTAACGACTTGAAAATGATTCGCTTTTTCGTCATGGCCGGGCTTCGTCCCGGCCATCCACGTCTTTCTTGCTTAAATCTGCCAAGACGTGGATGCCCGGCAACAAGGCCGGGCATGACGAGCTAGATGGCGAAGCCTGATTTTGCTGCTCGACTTTTGAGTCAGACTCTGAGGAGCCGTGCGTGCGCGGCGTCTTGAAGCATGAGGCCGATAACTGCCGCGCGGCTGTTGCAAGAATAAGGCGCCGTCACGGCGAAGCCGGGCGCGTGCGGCTATCCGTGCACATTAAATTTACCTTAGGTTAGCCCGCCGCGCGCCCGACATCTTGTCATGACGGTTTTATTACAGTTTGATGACGGCGGGGCCGTGCGCCGGGGACTGTGGATTGTTCTCATTGCCGGGCAGGGCCGCCTCGGTCATGCCGCCCGCAATTGCGTATCTCGCAAGCCGTTTCGCTCCCGCAGCAGCGGCTCCCGGCCATAAAACCGCAGCGCTCATTGTCGTTTCCGTGCTCAACATCGCGGCGCTTGCGATCATGGCAGCGACCGAAGTCGCGCTGATCGACAAGGCGGCGTTTCTGCTGTTCTGGGGGGCGCTGGTTTTTTCCTGGATCGCGGTTTTACGCCGGCCAGCGGCGGCGGTACTGCTGGCGCTGACCATGATCGTCACGCTGGTCCTGCTATCGCAATTCAAGCACGACAAGCTGTTGATGACGGTGAACTTCGTCGATGTCATGATCATCGACGCCGATACCTCGGCATTCCTGCTCACCGTATTTCCGCATCTGCGCTGGCCGATTGCCGTCGGCCTCCTCGTCGCCCTGCCGGTCTTGATTCTGAGTTGGCGGCTCGACCCGTTCCGTGTCCGGTTGCGCGCGGCGGCGTTCGGGAGTTCCGCGTGTGCCGCTGGGCTTACGGTGCTGTCGCTTTCGGCGCCGGCGGAGTTCTTTGACCAGTTCTTTCCGCACAATTACGTGTCGAAGTTCGCGCGCTCCGGCGTCGAGGCCGTTGCCGAGCTTGCGACGCGCGGCTTGATGGAATCCGACGCCGTGGCCGCCGGTCGCCTCAATCCCGCGGCGGTGGGACCGTGCAGCACCGACGGCAAGCCGCCGCATATCATCATGCTGCATGATGAATCGAGCTTCGACATTACGGCCGCGCCCGGCATCAAGGTCCCGCCCGGCTATCAGCGTTATTTCCAATCATTCGACGGCAAGGCGCGCAAATTCGTCGTCGAGGGCGCAGGCGGGCCAAGTTGGTTTACTGAATATAATGTGCTGACCGGACTTTCGACGCGGTCCTTTGGCCGCTTTGCCGATTCAGTGACGCGCGTTGCCGCCGGGCGCGTCGAGCGCGGCTTACCGCATGCGCTGCGCCGCTGCGGCTACAAAACGTTCAGCCTCTATCCGTTCCTGGGCGCTTTCGTCGGTGCGCGCGCCTTTCAGACCAGCGCCGGGATCGAGCATTTTCTCGACATGACGGACATGGGTGCGCAAGCGCTCGAGCCCGATGGCTTCTATTTCGATTACGCCGCGCGACTGATCGCGCGCGAGCGCGGTAGCAAACCGCTGTTCCTATTCGTTTACACCGCCGCCAACCATTTTCCCTGGAATTTCCGTTTCCGCGCCGACCTTACTCCGGATTGGCGCGATCCCGGCAATGAGCCCGCAATCGACGAATATGTCCGCCGGCAGACCATGACGGTGCGCGACTACGCTGCGTTCGTGGCGCGGCTTAAGTCCGAATTCCCCGGCGAATCTTTTCTCATCGTTCGCTACGGCGATCATCAGCCGGAATTCGGCTATCGCATCGTCGAACCCGCGCTCGACGAAGCGACAATCGCGCGGCGGCTCGAGGCCTTCGATCCGCGTTATTTCACCAGTTACTACGCGATCGACACCGTCAATTTCCGCCCCAAGGATCTGTCCTCGGCGCTTGAGACGCTCGACGCGGCGTATCTGCCGATCGTCATCCAAGACGCCGCGGGTGTGCCGCTCGACCCTGCCTTCGCCGAGCAAAAGAAAATTCTCAAACGCTGTCACGGCTTTTTTTATCAGTGCGCGCAAGGCGCCGAGGCCAAGCGCTTCAACCGGCTCTTGATCGATGCGGGTTTGATCAAGGGCCTTTAACGACGCACGGGGGCGCGAACTGTACCGGTCATGACGTTTATCGATCTCACTCGCGCCTATCACTACTTCGGGTGGACCCAAGCGCGCACGGCCGTGTTCGCACGCTTCGCATTGCTCGCGATCCTGCACGTCGCCGCGCTCGGCTATATGTATCAATTCGAGTACGGCACGTTCCAGATCTCGCTCGCGTTGCTGACTTGGGTTCTGCTTAATTGTCTTTGGCTTTTGATCCTGCGCCGGCCGGCGATGGCGGCGGCGCTCTCGCTCGCGATGATCGCCGCGCTGACCTTGCTGTCGCAATTCAAGTTCGACGTCCAGTGGACGACGGTTAGCTTCTTCGATTTCATGATCATCGATCGCGAAACGACGAGCTTCCTGTTCGGCGTGTTTCCGCAATTGCGCGCGCAATTGACAATCGCTGCAATCGTCGCAGTCCCCATCCTGATCTTGATCTGGCGGCATGATCCTATTCGCATCCGACCGCGCCTCTCGGCATTCGCGGGCACTGCAAGCATATGCGGGGTGGCGATCTTGTCGTTTTCGGTGCCCGAGGAGCCATGGGAGCCGTTCCAGGGCGTCAACCACATCTCCAACTTTGCCCGCTCCGGCGTCACATCAATCACGGAACTTGTGACGCACGGCGTACTGGATTCCGATTCATCGGTCGTTAACGGGCCGGTCTTTGCGCTTGATGAGGCTTGTCACGCGCCGGCGAGGCGGCCGCACATCATCATGGTACTCGATGAATCGAGCTTCGACATCACAACAGCGCCGGGCATCAAAGTGCCGCCGGATTACAAGCGGCACTTTCAATCCTTCGACGGCAAGGTGCGATCGCTGGTGGTGGAGTCGACTGGTGGCCCGACCTGGTATGCTGAATATAATGTCCTGACGGGATTGTCGGCACGCTCCTTCGGACGGTTTAAATTTCATATTACGCGCATCGCCGCTGACCGCGTGGAACGAGGATTGCCGAAAACCTTGCGCCGCTGCGGCTACAAGACCATGACGCTTTATCCCGCATTGGGATCGTTCCTTAATGCGCGCGGGTTTCAACAGACCACCGGTGTGGCGAACTTCATCGATCGCGATCAGATGAAAGCCGGCGAGGTGGAACCCGACCGCTTCTACTTCGACCAGGCCTTGACCGTGTTGCGTCGCGAGCGTGGTCAACAGCCTCTCTTTCTCTTTGTCTATGTGACCGCCAACCACTTCCCTTGGGATGCCGCCTATCGGCCCGATCTCACCCCGGGCTGGAGCGGCTTCGGCAACACGGCTGAGGTTGACGAATACATTCGCCGGCAGACCATGAGCGCACACGACTATTCCGAATTCGTCGCGCGCCTCAAGCGCGAATTTCCCGATAAGCAGTTTTTGCTCGTGCGCTTCGGCGATCATCAGCCGGCCATATCGCCAAAACTGCTCGAGCCCAAACTCGACGACAAGGCGATTGGGCTCCGAATTATGAATTACGATGCACGCTTCTTCACGACTTATTATGCGATCAACACCATCAACTTCACACCAGCCGATCTATCGGCCGCACGCGACACGCTGGAGGCGGCTTATCTGCCGCTCGTCATTTTGCAAGCGGCCGGGCTTCCGCTCGATGCCACCTACATCGAGCAGAAAAAGATTCTCAATCGCTGCGGAGGATATTTCTATTCATGCGCGAACGGCGCCGAGGCGCGCCGCTTCAACCGATTGTTGATCGACGCGGGGTTGATCAAAGGACTCTAGGCCATCGACTCATTAACGCGCATCCAAATTCGGATTGAAGCAAGCTTTACACAAGCGAGATAGTTGTCGTCGCGTTTGTCGTAACGGGTTGCGACGGCGCGGAACTGCTTGAGTTTGTTGAAGAAGCGTTCGACGAGATTGCGCCTGCGGTAGAGCCGTTTGCTGAAGGCGGGCGGGTTTCGTCTCTGCGGCATAGGCTTCACATTGGCTCGTGCGCCGCGCGCCGCAAGGGTCTTGCGCAAGGCGTCGGAGTCATAGGCGCGGTCGGCCAGCAAAATGTCGCCGCTGCCGACAGAACCGAGCATGTCTTCGGCGCTGCGTCCGTCATGCGCTTGGCCTTCGGTGATTTTGAGAAGGATTGGCAGGCCGCAGGCATCGACGAGCGCGTGGATCTTGGTTGTCAGCCCGCCGCGCGAGCGACCCATGCAACGGGATCGCGTTTCTTTTTTTTGCCGTTGGCGGCATGCTGATGAACACGAATGGACGAGGAGTCGATCATCTGGATGTCGCCGTCGTAAGCCTTTGAAACAGCCGCCAGAATGCGATCCCAGACGCCCGCCTTGCGCCAGCGGTTGAAGCGGTTCACGCAGGTCGTGTGCGGCCCGTAACGCTCCGGAATATCCGCCCAGGGAGCGCCCGTGCGCAGCCGCCAGAATATCCCGTTCAGAACCCGCCGGTCCTCGACGCGCGCAACTCCGCGCGGCTTGTTCGGGAGCAAAGGCTGGATCACAGACCATTCGAAATCCGTCAAATCGAACCGCGCCATCTCAAACCTCCATTGCTGGATGTTTGAATCACTGTTCGTCAAAAAATGGAATCCCCTTTATGAGTATGTGACCTAGCCTTCGCCCTTGCAAAATCGGATGCGGGGAAAGCTCTGCTTCCGATGACAAGCCCGGCCATGACAAGTAAACATGGCCAATGGCGCATCAAACCCCGCTCATTACCACGGTCGTTCTGGCACTGGTGCTCGCCTTCGTGCTCGGCGCACTGGCGCACCGCTTCAAGATTTCACCAGTCGTGGGCTATCTACTCGCTGGCGTTATCCTTGGGCCGTTCACACCCGGCTACGTCGCCGACCAAAATCTTGCCAACGAGCTCGCGGAAATCGGCGTTATTTTGCTGATGTTCGGCGTTGGTCTGCATTTTTCGCTAGAGGATTTGCTTTCCGTCAGGGCCATCGCGATTCCAGGCGCCATGATCCAGATAGCGGCGGTGGCGCCGATCGGAATGGCGTTCGCCTGGGCGCTGGGCTGGCCGATGGGTGCGGGGCTTGTTTTCGGGCTCGCATTGTCCGTGGCAAGCACGGTTGTCGTCTTGCGCACGTTGCAAGAGGGACGCCTGATCGAGACCGAACGCGGGCGCATCGCCGTCGGCTGGCTCATCGTCGAAGATCTGGTGATGGTCCTCACGCTCGTTCTGTTGCCGGCGCTTGCCGGCATGTTCAAGGGCGGCGTGGTTGCTGAGACGCACTTGTCGGCGCTGCTTGTCCCCGTCGGATGGACGCTCGGCAAAGTCGTGGTTTTCATCGCCGGGATGCTGATCATCGGTACGCGAGTGATCCCGTCGATCTTGCACTACGTCGCGCATACCGGCTCGCGTGAACTTTTCCGCCTCGCCGTTCTCGCGATCGCGCTTGGCTTCGCCTATGCGGCGGCGGCGTTGTTCGACGTTTCCTTCGCGCTCGGCGCTTTTTTCGCCGGCATGGTGCTGAGCGAGTCGCAGCTCAGCCAGCGCGCCGCGCAGGAATCGCTGCCCCTGCGCGACGCCTTTGCGGTGTTGTTCTTCGTTTCCGTCGGAATGCTGTTCAACCCGTCGATCGTGCTGCAGGCGCCGATAGCCCTGCTGGCGACCATTCTCGTCATCGTCGTCGTTAAGGCCGTGATCGGTTACGGGCTGGTGCGGCTGTTCCGGCACCCGGAAGCGACAGCACTGATGATTGCGGCAAGCCGTGCGCAGATCGGTGAATTCTCCTTCATTCTTGCGGGTCTCGGCGTGAGCCTCGCGCTACTGCCCGAAGCGGGGCGCAATCTGATCCTTGCCGGCGCCATCATCTCGATCCTGTTCAATCCCCTGCTCTTCGCGGCAATCGATCACTGGCCGCACAAGAAGGCCGCCGAGCCCGCACCTCAGACAAAAGTGTCCCCGGAGGAAACGCCGGCGCATGAGCCACTGCCGGTGACGCAATTGCGCGACCATGTGGTTTTGGTCGGCCATGGGCGCGTCGGTAGTTTCATCAGCGCGGTGCTACAGGAGAAGCAGACGCCCTTCCTCGTGATCGAGGATAATCGCGACATCGTCAAAGACTTGCGCGCGAAAGGGATGGAGGCCATCGCGGCCAATGCCGCCAATCCGGACGTGGTGCGAGCGGCAAACATGGCCAATGCGCGCTGCTTGCTTGTCGCGGTTCCGGATGCCTTTGAGGGCGGTCAGGTCGTCGAGCAAGCGCGTGCGGTCAATGCCGCATTGCCGATCATCGCGCGCGCCCATTCGCAAGCGGAGATTGACCATCTCAAGCGTCACGGCGCCAGCATTGTGGTGATGGGCGAACACGAGATCGCCAAAACGATGATCGAAGATATTCCGGCGCAGAGTTAAACTAACTTGCAGTGCTGAGATGGCAAGCGACGTGTGGACAGTCTATTCCTATTTGCTACCATGACTGTTCACGGCAGCTGTGCGCAGCCGTTCGCGTATGCCCCGAGTCGATGGCCTCGGGCAGTTCGCTCTTCAATCGCTTCCATTAACCAAGCGCACGTCAGCGCTGTGCCATCGGTTGTTCATGCCCGACGCTCACTTGCTTCTTGCCGCATGTATGTTCCTAGGTGCGGCGCTCTATACATCGGTCGGACATGCCGGCGCCTCGGCCTATATCGCATTCATGGCTTTGTTCGCCGTGCCCCCGATCGTGATGCGGCCTACCGCACTCACGCTGAATATCTTGGTGGCAAGCTTTGCGTCATATCGATACGCGCGAGCCGGATTGTTTCGGTGGCGCGTGGTCTGGCCATTCATGCTTGGCGCCATACCGTTTGCTTTCGTCGGCGGCGGGATTCAGCTGCCGGGGGAATATTATCGGCCGATCGTCGGTGCCGTGCTGATATTCGCCGGTACAAGATTTTTATGGCTAACAGAAATCCGGCCAAGGTATGCCCTGCATGACCCTCCGGTCTGGATAGGCATTCTGCTTGGAACTGGGATCGGATTTCTCGCAGGCCTGACAGGAACGGGCGGAGGGATATTCCTCTCTCCCCTGATCATCTTTCTTGCCTGGTCCGATCTACGAACCGCATCCGGCGTCGCGGCCGTTTTCATCCTCGGTAATTCGATCGCGGGGCTTCTCGGGAACGTGGCCGTCGTGCGATCTTTGCCGGCTGAATTGCCGATTTATGCCGTGGCAGTCATGCTGGGAGCGTTCGTCGGAACTGCGTTCGGCACGAAATCCGCGGCAACCTTCGTCCAACGCGCTTTGGGACTCGTGCTAATCATCGCTGGCTTAAAACTTTTTGGTGTGTACTGATTTCGATTAAAACGAGTTTATCGAACAAGAGAAGGCGGCGTATGGCTGAATCGCAGCTCATCGAGGGTGAATTCGATTATATTGTGATTGGCGCCGGCTCCGCGGGGTGCCTTCTAGCTAATCGCTTGTCGGCTAACGCGGGCAATAGAGTACTGGTGCTCGAAGCCGGCGGTTACGACAATTGGATCTGGTTTCACATTCCGGTCGGTTACCTATTTGCCATCGGCAATCCGCGCTCGGACTGGATGTTCAAAACCGAGCCCGAGGAAGGACTCAACGGCCGCAGCCTCAACTATCCACGCGGCAAGGTGATTGGCGGCTCTTCGGCGATCAACGCCATGATCTATATGCGCGGCCAGGCCGCCGACTACGACCATTGGCGTCAACTCGGGCTGAGTGGCTGGGGTTGGGACGACGTGCTGCCGCTCTTTAAGAAGCACGAACATCATTTCATGGGTGCGAGCGACAGCCACGCTGTCGGCGGCGAATGGCGGGTGGATTATCCGCGCGTGCGCTGGGACATCATCGATTCTTTCCGCGAGGCGGCGGCGCAATACGGCATCAAGCGCATCGACGACTTCAACACCGGCGACAACGAAGGCTCGGCTGCGTTCCATGTCAATCAGAAGCGCGGGCGGCGATGGTCATCAGCGCGTGGTTTTTTAAAGCCGATATTGAATCGACAGAATCTGCGCCTGGAAACCGGCTGCCTTGTCGAAAGTATCGTCTTCGACAGCAAGCGCGCCGCGGGTGTGCGCTTTCGCCAAAATGGCGTCTCGCGCATTGCGCGCTGCCGCGGCGAAGTCGTTCTTGCTGCGGGTTCGATCGGCTCGGTGCAATTGCTCTTATTGTCCGGCGTCGGCCCTGGAGCTCAACTCGCGGCGCACGGGATTCCTGTCGTGTTGGAAAAGCCCGGCGTCGGCGAAAACCTGCAGGACCAGCTGCACTTGCGATTGATCTACAAGGTCAACGGCGTGCGCACTCTCAACGAGGTCTATGGCACGCTATGGGGCCGGGCGCGCATGGGCCTCGAATACGCCTTGCTACGCCGCGGTCCGTTGACTATGGCGCCGTCGCAGCTCGGCGCGTTCACGCGCTCCGACCCGCACCAGGAGCGCGCCAACATTCAGTTCCACGTGCAGCCGCTTTCCCTCGACAAATTCGGCGAGCCGCTGCATTCTTTTCCGGCATTCACCACAAGCGTTTGCAATGTGCGTCCGACGAGCCGCGGATATATCCGGTTGCGCTCGGCCGATCCTGCCGACAAGCCGGTGATCAAACCGAATTATCTTGCGACCGACGAAGACCGCCGCGTCGCGGCCGACTCAATTCGTGTCACGCGCCGTATTGTCGCGCAGCCGGCATTGCAGCGCTTTCATCCGCATGAATATCTTCCGGGACCGCAGATTCGCGACGACGACGAAGCGGCATTGGCAAAGGCGGCCGGCGATATCGGGACCACGATCTTCCATCCGGTCGGCACGGCGAAGATGGGCCGTGACACCGACACGATGGCCGTGGTCGATCAGCGGCTGCGCGTTATCGGGCTCGACGGCTTGCGTGTGATCGATGCCTCAGTCATGCCGACGATCACGTCCGGCAACACCAATTCACCGACCATCATGATCGCGGAAAAAGGCGCCGCCATGATCAACGAGGATCGCCGGCGTTGAACACGGCAAGCCATTGCGCGAAACTTGTGCCTGTCATCGAGCATGGAGACCGGCGATGAATCTGATTCAACGCGTGATCGGCATCGTTTTGCGCCCCGATTCCGAATGGCCGGTGATAGAACGGGAACCGGAAAGCGCGAAGACGCTTTTTCTCAATTACGTCGCCATCCTCGCATTAATTCCCGCGATCTGCGGCTTCATCGGCGGCTCGATCATCGGCATGACCGTTTCCGCCGGCACGTTCCGTGTGCCGATCGGCGTCGGCGCGATCAATGCTGCTCTCAGCTATGTATTGACCTTTGTTATCGTCTATCTCGTCGCGCTGGTCATCGATCTGCTCGCGCCGGTGTTCAACGCCGAACGTCACTTCGCGAGCGCCCTCAAGCTTTCGGTATATTCGCTGACGCCCGCCTGGCTCGCTGGTTTCTTCTTGCTTATTCCCGGCCTGCGCTTTCTTACGATCCTTGGTCTTTACGGCCTTTATCTGTTGTGGACCGGCCTGCCGCCACTGATGCGGACGCCGCCGAGCAAGGCGTTTCTTTACGCTTCATCCGTTGTTGTATGCGCCCTCGTTATCACCATCATCCTGGCGATCATTCAGGGCAGCGTGTCGTCGCTTGCGCGGTTTGGCTGATCGTTTTTTTGCAAGCGTAACGGACAATCAAGGGAGCGCCTTGAGGTGGCGAATAGGCCGGCCCGGCACGATCGATTGGGCGGCGGCGACGATGGCGTTGGCATCGATGCCGTAATGCCGGTAGAGGTCCGGGATCGATCCGGTCTGACCGAAATGTTCGACGCCGAGCGCGCGCACGCGGTGTCCGCAAACCGCGCCGAGCCAGGCCAAGGTCGCCGGATGTCCGTCGAGCACGGTGACGATACCGCAATGGGTCGGCAATTCGCCGAGTAGTCGCTCCACATGCGAACGGGCGTGAATGAGCCCGCGTTCGCGCGCGCGCTGCGCCGCAGTCCATCCGGCATTGAGACGATCGGCCGAGGTGACGGCGAGCAGGCCGACATCGCGGCGATCCTCGGCCATCAGTCCGATTGCATCAATTGCTTCGGGTGCCACGGCACCGGTATAGGCGACGATGACCTGAGCGTTGGGTCCCGGCTTGCGGAGCCAGTAGGCGCCGTCGACGATCGCTTGGCGTAGCTCGCCCGTCATCTCGCGCGACGGCTGCTCGATCGGCCGCGTCGACAGTCGCAAATAGACCGAACCTCCGGTTTCGTCGCGCAGCCAATTGCGCTCCGACGGCTCCCCTTCGCCGTCCTTTTGGATGTAATTCAACGCAAACGTGAGAATGGCTGAAAGTTCGTCAACGAAGGCTGGTTCGAACGCGGCAAGACCATCCTGCGCCATTCCGATCAATGGAGTGCCGATCGACTGGTGCGCGCCGCCTTCCGGCGCGAGCGTGATCCCCGATGGCGTCGCGACGAGAATGAATCG
>JACQTM010000203.1 GCA_016210825.1 Hyphomicrobiales bacterium | reverse complement strand
GATCGAGCAAGGCCGCGCGCTCGGCCTCGGTCGGCTCACGGAATTTCTTCGCCGGCAGCACGAAGTCGCGGAAATAGTGGATGGCGTATTCGACGAGCTGGTGCAGCTTCGGATGCGTCTGCGCCGTCACACCGGGCCGGTAGCGGCCAATGAAACCCCAGAGCGTGTCGGCGTTCTCCGCGTTCGAGGAGGAGACGAGCGTCAGCAGCATGGTGAACGAGATCGGCATGTCCGCCTTCGGCGGCGTGCCGGAATGAATGTGCCAGACCGGATTCGACAGCCGCTGCTTTAAGTCCTGGCGCTCGTAGGCTTCGAGAAATTGCTGGTAGTCATCGACGTTGCGCGGGATAACGTCGAAATAAAGCCGCTTCGCCGCCTTCGGCTCGCGATACATGAAAAGCGAGAGCGATTCCGGGCTGGCGTAACGCAACCATTCGTCGATGGTCAGGCCATTGCCCTTCGACTTGGAGATTTTCTGGCCCTTCTCGTCGAGGAAGAGCTCGTAATTGAATCCTTCCGGCGGAATGCCGCCGAGCGCCTTACAGATTTCGCCGGAGAGCTTCACTGAGTCGATCAGGTCCTTTCCCGCCATCTCGTAATCGATCCCGAGCGCCACCCAGCGCATCGCCCAGTCCGGCTTCCATTGCAGCTTGCAGCGCCCGCCGGTGACCGGCGTGGTTACAGTCGCCTTGTTGATGCCGTTAGGGTCTTCGTAGGTGATCGTGCCGGCCTTGGCATCATGCGCCACCACAGGCACCTGCAACACCACGCCGGTGCGTGGATCGATCGGTAGGAACGGCGAATAGGTTTGCGCGCGCTCCTCGCGCAAGGACGGCAGCATGATCGCCATCACTTTGTCGAAGCGCTCCAGTACCCTGAGTAGCGTTGCGTCGAAGCGGCCCGTGGCGTAGCAGACCGTTGACGAAAGAAACTCGTACTCGAAGCCGAAGTGATCGAGAAAGGCGCGCAGCCGCGCATTGTTGTGCTCGCCGAAGCTCGGATGCGTGCCGAAAGGATCAGGCACCTTGGTCAACGGCTTACCGAGATGCTGCTCCAGCATCTCCTTGTTCGGTACGTTGTCGGGCACTTTGCGCAGGCCATCCATATCGTCGGAGAAGGCGATCAGCCGCGTCTTCACCGCGTCGCCGGTGAGCACACGGAAAGCATGGCGAACCATCGTGGTGCGCGCCACCTCGCCGAAGGTGCCGATATGCGGCAGGCCCGAGGGGCCGTAGCCGGTGGCGAAGATTACTTCGTCCTTCGCTTTCTTCTTTAAGCGCGCGACGATCTTCTTTGCTTCCTCGATCGGCCAGGCGGAGGATTGGGCCGCGATCTCGCGAAGGTTTGCAGCGGTTTCGGCAACGGACATCATTCTCTCCGGCGCCGGACAGTATGAATCGCCGCGCGTGGCGTCAAACACAAAGCCGCGTCCTCTCGATCAGAACGGGCTGACCGGGAAATAGCGCAGCCACAAATCCGTGAATTTGCCTTTTTCCCACAACCGGAACAGTGCCCAGTTCAGCGCAAGTCGTAGCGTATTGTTGCCGCGCTTGACCGCGATGCCCACACCCTCGCCGAAGTAACGCCCATCGGTGAACGGCCCGCCGGCGAAGACGCAACAGCCGGCGGAATCCGTGCCGTTGATCCAAAATGCGAGCGCGATGCCATCCCCGAAAATCATATCGACCTGACCAAGACGCAGTGCCGAGCGGGTCGCCTCAGCATTGGCATAGGGACGTAAATCCGCTTCGGTGAAAAGGGTTTTCAAATAGGCCTCATGCGCGCTGGCGACGACGACGCCGACTTTCCTGCCTTCGAGCGCCTCCGGCCGCACATCGACAAGGCCCGTGTCGCGCCGCACCACAAAACGCGCCGGCGTTCGATAATAGGGGTCGGTAAAGTCAACGAGCGTTCGCGTCTCGCTCGTGACCGCGATCGAGGCGATGACGGCATCGCCACGATTTTCCGCAAGCGAGGGGATCAGCGTATCGAAGCGGCGCATCTGCACGCTGCAGGCGATTTTCAGCTCCTCGCAAATTAGGCGCGCGAGATCGACGTTGAAGCCCGCGGGAATGCCATCGGTGCCTTGATAGTTGAAGGGTGGATAATCGATCTCGGTAAGAAATCGGATGAGGTTGATGCGCGAGGTGTCCGGCTGTTCGGGCCGCCGACGCGGGTCCCAGAAGCCTGGTACGCCTTGAGCCGCGTCCTTCGGTTGGGCGAGGACCGAGGGCATCGCTGCCATCAGTGCAAGGCCAAGGACGAAGCCGAGTGTTGCCCACCGCTTTTGCGGTGTTGTCAACCCTTTCAAGATGTATCGAGATGTGGAATTAATTCTAGGTTGCATGCGCGATGGCTCGTCTCGACCGCTTATAAGTACAATTGTCGTGGCGTAACAGTGTCATCGGGCATTGGGGGAGTGCCCGGAATGTTGAGCGGCGACTACCAGCCGGACGCGCTGTTGCGCGTCCGCAGACGTTTTCGAGCCTTTAATCAACCGTCTTCGCTGCCAGTTAATGGCCGGGCTTTCTTCGATCCCCGGCGCATCCGCCGCGCGCTGACTGCCTGTCCTGAGCTTGATTGCTTGCGCGACCGGTTGCCTCCGGGCGTGCTCGCCGCGGCCGAGTTGCGCGCGGGTGAGATAGGAACCGGGGCGGATCGTGTTCTGATTTGCAACGGCGTGATCAGCGAACAAGCCTATATCAATGCGCTGGCTGCTCAACTCGGCCTAACCCTCAACAACCTCGAAGGGCTGCCGCGATCGGCCTATCCCTATGACGACGAGCGATTGATCACTGCCGCCGCCGCTGGCCTCCTGGAACTTGAGCTCGAGGGCAGCCGCGTTCTCATCGTGGCACCGCACGGGATCGGCGCACGCCGTCTAGTCACGCATCTGCGGCCGGGCAGCGCGCTCGCCGATCGCGTTGTCCTAACGACGCCCGCCCGGCTGCGCGCCTTCGTCGCGCGCCACGGCGCGGCGGCGATCAGCCACAAGGCAGCCGAAGAATTGAAGACGACGCATCCGGATTTCTCCGCCGGAACGGGACGAGCATGGACGGCGCTTCTCGTGGGCGCGGCGATTACATTGATGCTCGGTGCGACGGCAGCACCAGGTCTCCTCGCTGACATTCTGGATATCGCCTTGGCCGTCGTATTTCTTGGCTGGACTGTGTTACGG
>JACQTM010000021.1 GCA_016210825.1 Hyphomicrobiales bacterium | reverse complement strand
CCCCACAAGGGGGAGGGGAAAATTCTCCGGACAAGCGCCATCGCACGTATTGTTTGCGGCGCTCACTTTCTTATCCCTCCCCCTGCGAAGCGGTGGGGAGGGTGGCGAGTTCGCTGGCGCTCCGAAGGAGCGCCAGCGGCGAGCCGGGTGGGGGCTGATGCTCCGCTGTCACCCCCACCCCCGTCCGCCTTGCTCGCTCCGCGAGCCTCGGCGGACGACCCTCCCCACTCAAGGGGGAGGGATAAATTTTTGCTGCGCGCTTGCGTGCCGATTCAAATTTCAAATAGCCAACGCTCCGCCGCCCGTATTCTTTGCGGCGCCGGGTGCGCCGTCATCCCGATTTCCGTTCCTCGAACAAGGAATGGAGCGCCGGGAGGCGCCTTGGGTGCGCTGGCGCACGCACCCGACGGACCATGACGCGGTCCGCCGCGCGCCACGGCAACGCCCGGTTACCCGGACCCGCCGTTTTCGGGCGCGCGCGCCCAGTGACGTAGGGCGCGGCGCCTCCCGGCGCTCCATGAGGCGGCTCGGCGTGCGTCACGTCTTGACACCTATGACGGCCACCGCTCCCCGCCCCGCGTTTCGTGACGTACGCGTTACGCCCCTTGGGTGGGGCGGGATGCAATCAATGTGCGCGACAATGATGGCGGAAATAAGGAATATATTCCTAGAATGGAAAAACGTCAGTTGATCATCACTTGGCGGATTTGTGACCGAACGAATGGCTGCTATTGAGTCAATTGCAGCCACCTGCTTAGCGGGAAGTTCAGAATCCCTTGGCCGGAGGATCACCTAAAATCCCGTGGGAGAAATCCCGTGCCGGTTCGAGTCCGGCCGTCCGCACCAATTTGATTCTCGTTGCGTTATCTGCTCGCCGTAAAACTGCACTGGATAGCGCCAACCGTCGATCCCGCCATCCGTGTCGAGTTCGCTTCGCCGATTAACCGCGCCTTCCAATGTTCGCTTATGCCGAGCGGACCGCCGGTTCTATCAAAGGAAAGTTGGTCCCCGCTTATCTTGCCGTTGACTATTGTCCCCCAGGTATTTGGACCTACGAATCGTCCATTGAAGCTGTTAGCCAAAACCTGCGTGAGCATGAAGCTCGCCGCCTGAGGCCCGATCGTTCCGCAGTTTGCATTCCAGTTCCACGTGCCTGAAATTGTTCTTGTGGTTCCTGGATGCGGCTTCGGCGCTACCGGTTTGGCGTCAGTCGCGCGCTCATCGCCGCCCGACACTGACTTGCCCTGCTTGCCGATCGTGCCGCCGGTGCTGCCTTGCCCGAACGCGAGTGCCGGCGAAGCCGCCAACACGAATGCGAACGCAACCCTAGTCAACGAAGCGTGCATGATCTTCCCGCCACATGATTATCCGCATCGTCCGCGCACACGGCGATGATGATACTGTAATTCTTGTACATGCGACAATTGTAAGAGCGGCATCGCGCACATTGAATGCCCGCTGCATGTCTACTTGTATCACTGGGTTGTCCACCTGATGGGTCAGCTTTCAACCACGCTTACAGAGGTGGACACCTGACGCGTTGTGCGCGTGGCGAACTTTTCAGCCGAAGCGATCCGAGAATTGAACTTTTAG
Source organism: Hyphomicrobiales bacterium (assembly GCA_016210825.1). Lineage (GTDB taxonomy): Bacteria > Pseudomonadota > Alphaproteobacteria > Rhizobiales > Xanthobacteraceae > JACQTM01. The sequence goes on along the minus strand of JACQTM010000021.1, from coordinate 7,405 downwards.
CTTCGACGCAGCGACCAATAAATGTGAAGACGCCTGGATCAATCCGGGTGTCCACGCTTGCTGACAGCTGGCCTCCGCGCACCCCTCGCGATATGTACGTAGCAAAGCAAGTGACGATGCTCGTGCGGGGCTCCGCGAACGCGAGGCTTGAATGAGGGAGGTCTGGCATGAAAACGATTATCGTTGGCATGGGCGTCACGTTGACAATTGCCAGCGCGATCTTTGCTGGCAGCGCCACCGCCGAGACCGGGCGTAGCATCGCCTTGGTGCTCGATGCGTCGGGAAGCATGAATGCAAAGCTGCCTGACGGAGCAATCAGGATCGATGCCGCCAAAGCCGCCGTTGCTGATCTCGTTGGTAAGCTTGCCGGCGACACGCGGCTCGCGTTCAGAGTCTACGGCCATCAGTCGCCGACGCAGCAGAAGAACTGCAAGGATACCCAGCTCCTGGTTGGCTTCGATGGCGTGGCGAACAATAAATCAGCGGTGCTCGCGGCTTCGCGCGGCATCCGCGCGCAGGGCTACACGCCGATCACCTACGTTCTGAAGCTCGCCGCCGAGGACCTCGGCAAGGAGAGCACGGCGTCACGCGTGGTCGTGCTGGTGAGCGACGGCAAGGAGACCTGCGCCGGCGATCCGTGTGCAACCGCCAAGGCGCTGGCCGACGCCGACGCGAAACTGGTGGTGCACACGGTCGGCCTCGGCGTCGACGCGGCGGCGCGCTATCAGCTTCAGTGCATCGCCAACGTGGCGCGCGGCATCTATGTCGGCGCGGAGAGCACGGCGGAGCTCACTGCGGCGTTGGGTAGGACAGCCGAGGCGGCGCCAGCTCGCAAGACCGCGGATGTCATCGTTGCCGACAAGAAGGGCAAGATCAGGATCGAGGGTGCGCCGCCGGCAAGTCACGAGGTTATCGATGCGGCGACCGGGCGGGAGATCGCTAAGATCAATACCGGGTATCCGAGCGAGGTCGAGCTGCCTGCAGGTATCTACAGTGTGAAGTTCAAGAATGGGCACTGGATGGGCGTGGAGGTCACACCCGGAACGACGACCACGCTGAGGCCCGGTTTCCTCAAGATCGAGGGGCGGGACCTGTGGGGCAACAGGCTGCTCGACCCCGAGACGCTGGAGGCTATGGGGGAGACCCTGCCAAGTTCCGACCGTGTCGCTCTCTTGCCCACGCGTGTCCTGGTCACCTTCGGCAATCTCCACAGACTCGTCTGGCCGGAGACGATTGAGATCAAGGAAGGCGCGACCACCACGCTGCGTCCCGGCAGCATCCAGGTGAGCTTAGCCAAGACCTTCAAGGCGGCCGTCAAGGGCGCCGATGGCCAGGTCGTGGGCGAAATCTCTTCGAGCGTGCACAGGATTGCGCTGCCGCCTGGCAAGTACACACTCGAACTCGATGGCCAGCAGATCCCCGTCGAGCTCACCCAGGGGCAGGACATGAGGATCAAGATTCCCTAAACGCGTAGCCGAGAGAATTTCATTTTTTGCACCGCGGGGACCGCGATGCGTTGGCCCGCGGCCACAACCAGCCGGCGACGGCGGACATACCCCCGAATGACACCACCCGGCAAGATATAGGAGTTTCAAGGTCGCATGGAGGCCGCGGCGCCCGATTTCGCGCCGCGGCCGTACCAATCGTGGCTTCGATTGACGATTGCGACCACGGTGAGCATCACCGGGACCTCGATCAAGACCCCGACGACGGTGGCAAGCGCCGCGCCGGAATTGAATCCGAAAAGGCTGATCGCCGCGGCGACAGCCAGCTCGAAGAAATTGCTGGCGCCGATCAGGGCGGAAGGTCCGGCGACACAATGCTGCTCGCCAACGAGCCGGTTCAACACATAGGCGAGGCCGGCATTGAAATAGACCTGGATCAGAATTGGCACCGCAAGGAGAACGATCACCAGCGGCTGGGCGAGAATCTGGTCTCCTTGGAAGCCGAAAAGCAACACCAGCGTCGCGAGCAGCGCGAGCAGCGACAGCGGTTGCAGCCTGGCAAGCAGGCTTGCGAGCGCAGCCGCACCGCCGGTTGCCAGCACGCGCTGGCGCAGCAACTGCGCCACCAGCACCGGCACGACGATATAAAGCACGACCGAAAGCACCAGCGTGCCCCAGGGCACCGTGATCGCCGACAGCCCGAGCAGCAGCCCGACGATCGGCGCGAAGGCGAACACCATGATGGTGTCGTTGAGCGCCACCTGCGACAGCGTGAAATGCGGCTCGCCCTTGGTCAGGTTGCTCCACACGAATACCATGGCGGTACAAGGCGCCGCCGCCAGAATGATCAGCCCGGCAATGTAGGAGTTGATCTGGTCGGGCGGCAGATAGGGCCGGAACAGATATCCGATGAACAGCCAGCCGAGCGCGGCCATCGAAAACGGCTTCACCGCCCAGTTGATGAACAGCGTGACACCAATGCCGCGCCAATGCTCCCGCACTCGCCCGAGCGCAGCAAAATCGATCTTGACCAGCATCGGCACGATCATCAGCCAGATCAGCGCGGCGACTGGGAGATTGACCTTGGCGATCTCCGCGCCACCAATGGTTTGAAACAGGCCCGGCATGACATGACCGAGCGCAATGCCGGCCACAATGCAAAGCGCGACCCAGACGCTCAGATAGCGTTCGAATGTCGACATCTCAGGTACGCTCCTCCGCGCCTTCGAGGCGGCCGATTTCCTTCAGCCGTGCGTGCAAAGCAAGTTTGTCGATCGAGGCGAGCGGCAACGACAGGAACAACTCGATGCGGTGCGCGAGCATGCGATAGGCTTCGTCGAAGGCAAGGCCGATTTCCGCCGGCGTTCCCTTGGCGGCGGCGGGATCGGGAATGCCCCAATGCGCGGTCATCGGCGTGCCCGGCCAGACCGGACAGGATTCGCCGGCCGCGTCATCGCAAACCGTGAAAATGAAATCGAATTCCGGCGCGCCGGGCTTGGCGAATTCGGCCCACGACTTCGAACGCATTTCGGAGGTGTCATAGCCGAGGCGCTGTAGCAATCCGATCGCATACGGATTGACTGTGCCCCTGGGCTGGCTGCCGGCGCTAAAGGCCTTGAACCTGCCCTTGCCCCGCTTATTGAGAATGGCTTCCGCCATGATCGAGCGGGCGGAGTTGCCGGTGCACAGGAACAGCACATTGCGAACGCGATCAGCCATTATGGATCACAACCTCATGCGCGTGTCGGGGTCGTCAAACCGCAAGCAAAGGCTGATACCCGATCCGATTCATCATCGATTCAAAATAGCCACGAACCTTTTGCGGAAACTGAAGCGCTTTGACGACCGCCATGGATCGCAGCAGCGGAAGAACGCGGATATCATCCCATGACAGCGCGCCGTTGACCGCCTGCGGATTCTCAATCAGCCGATCGAGCTCTTCGAGATCGGGCATGAGATCGTCAATGTAGTGTCGCGTGTTGGCGTGCAACTCGACGAAATCGCCAAACGCCTTGCGCTTGCGCAAATTGTAATGGTCGAGGGCGGCCGCCGTCGCGAACTCGGGTAGACCGAGCAGCGGATAGCGCGGCATGGTCAGCGGTCCACTCTTCGGAACGACCTGCTCGGCCCAGGCGGCAATTTGGGGACGTTCGGGGCCGAGCAATATCGGTTTGCCGAGGCTGTCGATGTATTTGACCATGTCCATGCTTTCGAGCATCGGCTGATGATCGTCTTTCATCAAAATCGGAATCACCCGCTTGCCGACAAGACCGATCATCGTGTCCGAGTCGTCGTCGAGCACGACGGTTTCCTGCAGATGTATTTGCTTGAGCGCCGCCATCATCCGCACGCGAAAGCAGAGCGAGCAGTGCTCGAACATGAAGAGTCTCATCCGGAAACCCGTTCTGGCTTTCGCGCCGCAGATAATCGCGTCGCATTGCCTGGACCCGGCTTGCAAAGCTCCGGCCGCCCCTGGCAGCAATGATCGGTGAGATAGGCGACCAGCGCATGCATGGTTTCGAAGCGCGCGGCGTAGATCATCGAGCGGCCTTCGCGGCGCACGGTCACGAGACCCGCTTCGCGCAAGCGGTCGAAATGAAAGGTCAGCGTGTTCGGCGGCAGCCCGAGCGCCGCTGCAACTTGGCCCGCCAGCATGCCATCCGGTCCCGCCTCGACCAGCAGGCGGAAAACATCGAGACGGCTGTCCTGGGCAAGCGCGGCCAAAGTGGCCACGGCATCGTGCTTTTTCACATTTCAATAGTTATTGAAATGTTTTCTGTCTGTCAATTATTATTTCAATGAGGATTGAAATGATGCCGCAGCCGTCATCCGCTTCGCCGCGGCGATCGTGCAATGGCGCGCAATTCAAAATAATAACCGGACGTGACAGTCCGATGACAACTACGCCGCCTTCTGGCCGCGTCCGGGCGCAAAACGGCGATAGAAGGTGTCATCCTTGGCGGCAAGATCGAGCAAGAGCTTCGCCGGCTTGAAGCGGGCGCCAAATTTTTTCTCCATCCGGGTGCACAATTCGACGAAGCGCTTGATCCCCATCATGTCAATGTAGGACAGCGTGCCGCCGGAGAACGGCGCAAAGCCGAACCCGAGAATCGAGCCGACATCGGCCTCGCGCACGTCGGTGAGCACGCCTTCCTCGAAGCAGCGCGCGGTCTCGAGCGCCTGAATCGCGAGTAGCCGCTGCTTGATCTCCGTAATGTCGATTTTTTCCGGATCGAGCTTGATCTTCTGCAACGCCGGCAAGTCCGGCCAGAGCCGCTTCTGTCCCTTCTCCGGATAGTCGTAGAAGCCCTTGCCGTTCTTGCGCCCGAGGCGGCCGCGCTTCTCGACCATCTCGGAAAGCAAGGCCTTTTGCGCCGGATCAATCGCAGCCGCACCGAGATCGGCCTCGGTGGCCTTGACGATCTTCCAGGCGAGGTCGACCGCGACTTCATCGGTGAGCGAAAGCGGGCCGACCGGCATGCCGGCGATCCGCGCGACATTCTCGATCATCGCCGCGGGCACGCCTTCGGTGAGCATGAGATGGCCTTCGCGCAGGTATGTGCCGACCACGCGCGAGGTGTAGAAGCCGCGGGAATCGTTCACGACAATCGGCGTCTTACGGATGGCGCGCACGTAATCGAGCGCGACCGCGAGCGCCGTGTCGCCAGACTTCTTGCCGAGAATGATCTCGACTAGCAGCATCTTCTCCACCGGCGAGAAGAAATGAATGCCGATGAATCGCGCCGGATCCTTCGCCGTCTCGGCTAGCGAGCTGATCGGCAGCGTCGAGGTATTGGAGCCAAAGATCACGTCGGGCACGATCGCTTGCGCCTTCGCCGTCGCCTCGGCCTTAACTTTACGATCCTCGAACACCGCCTCGATGACGAGGTCGCACCCCTTGAGCGCGGCATAATCGGGCGTCGGCGTGATGCGCGCGAGCAGCGCGTCGCGGTCGGCCGCGCTGGCGCGGCCCTTGTTGACCTGATCGGTCATCAATTTTTGCGAATGTGCCTTGCCCTTGTCCGCGGCGGCCTGGTCGCGATCGATCAGCACAACGTCGATGCCGGCGGCCGCCGTGACATAGGCGATTCCAGCGCCCATGAAGCCCGCGCCAATGACGCCGATCTTCTTTAATTGCGTCGGTGGCGCACCTTGCGGCCGGCGCGCGCCCTTGTTGAGCTCCTGCATTGAGACGAACAGCGAGCGGATCATGGCGGCGGCTTCCGGCGAGCGCAGGATCTTCGCGAAATGGCGCGACTCCACGCGCAAGGCCTGATCCATCGGCAATTGCAGGCCCTCGTAGACCACCTGCAGAATCGCGCGCGCGGCGGGATAATTGTCGTAGGTCTCGCGGCGATAAATCGCGTTCGCCGCCGGGAAAGTCATCATCCCGGCCTTGGAATAGACAAGCCCGCCGGGAAGCCGAAAACCTTCGACGTCCCACGGCGCCACCGCCTTGCCGCCGGCGGTGATCCAGGCTTTCGCGGTTTTGACGAGATCGGCGGCGGGGACGATGTTGTCCACGAGCTTCATCGCCTTGGCGCGATTGAGCCGAAGCTGATCGCCCTTGAGCAGGAACTGCAGCGCATCGGCGGGCTGCATCATGCGCACGATGCGTTGCGTGCCGCCGGCGCCGGGGAAGAGACCGACCTTTATTTCCGGCAGGCCAAGCCGCGTCTTCTCGCCGTCGGCGGCAACGCGATGATGGCAGGCGAGGCAGAGCTCGAAGCCGCCCCCCATCGCCGTGCCGTTGATCGCGGCGACAAACGGTTTCCCGCAAGTCTCGATGCGCCGGTAGAGTTGCGAGAGCTTGCGGCTGCCCTCGAACAAAGCTTTCGCCGCGGCTTCCTCGCCTTGGGTCTTTGCGGTTTCGGAAAAACTGCGCGAGAGCGTTTCCAGCAGCGTGAGGTCCGCGCCGGCGCAGAAGCTGTCCTTGCCGGAAGTGATGACGGCGCCCTTGATCGCGGTATCGCCCGCGACTTTTTCGACGACCGCGGACAATTCCTCGGTCACCTTGGCGTTGATGACGTTCATCGAGCGGCCTGGACTGTCCCAAGTGACAAGGGCGATGCCGTCGGCGTCGATATCCAGCTTGAAGTTCTCAAACGACATGGTGGCCTCCTCAGCCGGAACGCGCTGGCGAATATGGCTCGCCGGATCGCCGGAAGAAGCGCGGACCCTGCGCGTCCCGCTCGAGCACGAGATCGACATCCGAATAGGTCGCACGCTCGCGCGGTGCGCGCGTGCCGATTTCAAGATAGCGGGCGTCGCGCCCCGACCGGTTGACGAGATGATGCCCATTGGCGACGCCGGCTTTGAAGCCGGCGGCGTCGCCCGCTTTCAGCGGCGTCTCGCCGCCATCCTCAACGAGCACCAATTCGCCTTCGAGCATGTAAATGAATTCGTCCTCGGCCGCGTGCCAATGGCGCAGCGAGGAGGACGACCCCGGCTTGAGCCGCGTGATGTTGACGCCGAATTGCGTGAGCCCAACCGCATCGCCGAGCTTCTGCTTCTCGCGGCCGGCGACGACGTTGCGGAACTCGCCCGTATAGATCGTGCTGGAATCGGCCGGAATTCTTGCAATGTCGATCTTGGCCATCGCTGGTTCACACCCGCTCGATGATGGTCGCCGTCCCCATTCCGACGCCGATGCAAAGCGTCACGAGCGCGGTGTTGAGATCGCGCCGCTCCAGTTCATCGAGCACGGTGCCCAAGATCATCGCGCCGGTGGCGCCGAGCGGATGACCCATGGCGATGGCGCCACCATTGACGTTGATCTTGTCATGGTCGATGTCGAAGACCTGCATGTAGCGCAGCACCACCGATGCAAATGCCTCGTTAAGCTCGATCAGATCGATGTCCTTGAGCGTCATTCCGGCTTTCTTGAGAACCTTCTCGGTCACCGGGATCGGCCCCGTCAGCATGATGCCGGGTTCGGAACCGATATTGGCGAATGCCTT
>JACQTM010000020.1 GCA_016210825.1 Hyphomicrobiales bacterium | reverse complement strand
GCCGTGGACTTGCCGCAACCCGACGGGCCAAGCAGCGAGACAAATTCGCCACGATGGATTTCGAGATCGAAGCCGTCGAGCGCGGTGATGCCATTATCATAGATTTTTTCGACGCCGCGCAGCGCGACAATTGAATTTGCGATAATTTCTGGGGCCGAGGCCGGCAAGAGAGTGCCTATCGTCTTGGACGCAAATCTAGGCCCACGCCTTTGTTCACGAATTGCGTCGTATATCCCTTGCGATAATCAATCCTGGCCTTGACGACACCGACGCGCGACATTTTGTCGAAGAACGCCTGCATGCGGGCATCGGTCATGGCGCCAATCCCAAATTTGAGTGTATCGCCGGAATCGACGATACCGTATTCCTTCATCGCGGCGATGGAATAGGCAAGAAGCTCATCCGTCATTTCTGGATTGTGTACCTTGATAAGCCTGTTCGCGGAGTTGTTGTCGCCGTAAAGATAATTGTACCAGCCGATGATCGAGGCATCGACGAAGCGTTGTACCAGGCCGGGCCTCCTCTCGACGAGATCACGCCGCGTTTCGATCAACGTCGAATAGGCATCAAACCCCTGATCGGCGATGAGAAATATCGTCGGTTTGAAGCCGCCCTGTTTTTCGATGGCGTATGGTTCCGAGGTAACATAGCCCTGCATCGCCGTACGCTTATCGGCAAGAAACGGTTGCGGATTGAATGTGTAGGGCTTGACCTGGCTGTCCTTGAACCCGAAATCGGCCTTTAGCCACTGGTAATAGCTGGTGATTCCCTCTTTCGAGACAAACAGCGTGAGTTTCTTCAAGTCCTCGAATTTTTCGATGCCTTGTCCCGGATGTGCGATCAGAATCTGCGGATCCTTTTGAAAAATGGCCGCGACCGCGACGGTTGGAACATTCTGCTCCACGGCATCGAAGGTCTGCAGCGAGTTTGCGCTCATAAAGAAATCGATCTTCCCCACTGGAAGCAGGATGCGATTGTTCGCATTGGGGCCGCCGGGAAGAATTGTAACGTCGAGACCATGCTTACGAAACGTGCCATCAGCCAGTGCCTGATAGAAGCCGCCATGTTCGCCTTGGGCCACCCAGTTCGTTCCGAACGTGACCTTGTCGAGGCCTTGGCCGACGGCAGCCGTGATCGTCAGTGCAAGCGCTAAACCCGCGTATATCAATTTTTTCCGCATCGTCGCAGCTTTTGACCTGCTTGCCGTACAAAAGTAGCCACGACAATAAGCGAGCATAGCCCGATTGCCCAGCGCGGGAATTATGGTTGCGCTAGAATGCATTCGAATCCAGAGAGGGTGATGGATGGAAGCGTCGGATAAAGCGGAAAACTCCAACAAGTGGCTCAATAATCTTGTCGCGGTCAGCGTCGTGATTTTGACCGTCTTTCTCGCGATTTCGAAAGTTAAGGATGACAACATCGTGCAAGCGATGCAGAAAGCGAAATCGGAATCGGTCGATGCCTGGGCAGAATATCAATTCGCCCGCGTCAAGCTCCACGTCGATGAAAATGGTCTGGCGCAGCTTCGGTTACTCGAGACCACCGGCACGATCGATAAGACCTTAGCCGCCAAACAGGCCGCCGAGTATGAGGCCGACATTGCCAAATACAAAGAGCGTTCGAAGGAAACCCGCGCAAAGGCGGAGCAACTCGAAAAGGAATATGACCGGCTCAATTTCCACGATGACCAATTCGATATGTCGGAAGTCTTCATCTCGATAGCGATCGCAGTCGCCGCGGTATCCGCGCTCGTGGACAGCTTCCTCATGCTGTATTTTGCCTGGGGGTCGGGCGCGATTGGATTGATGTTTGGCGTTGCGGGCTTTCTCGGCTGGAACATCCGGCCGGAATGGCTGGCGCAGCTCTTGGGGACATGATTCTTGGGAAATGTGATGGAAATTATTGCTCGAAGCGATCGATAAACCAGCGCAGAATACGAACCCAGATTTCGTCTTTGCCGACGGTGTCCTCGATACCGTGCTCGAGATTCGGGTTGTCGTTGACTTCCATGACGACGATACCGCGATCGGTCTGTTTTAGATCCACGCCGTAGAACCCGTCGCCGATCGGTCGGGCCGCGCGCAAGGCGATGTCAATGATCTCGTGCGGCGCCCGGTCAAGATCGAAGGCGCGGAAGCCGCCTTCGTGCGACGACCCGTCGGGCCGATATTTCACGACCTGCCAATGCCCGCGCGCCATCCGGTACTGGCACACAAATAGAGGCTCGCCGCCAAGCACGCCGACACGCCAGTCAAACTCGGTCGGCAGGAATTTTTGCGCCAGCAATAGGTCGGTTTCCTCGAATAGTTCGTCAGCGACGCGCCGGAATTCCTCCGCGCTGTTCACCTTGTGGACGCCCCGCGAAAAGGAGCCATCCGGGATCTTCACCACGAGTGGCAGGCCGAGCTCGTCGACCGCCTTGTTGAGATCGCCGCCATCGGGAATGATTACAGTCGGCGGCGTTGGTACCTGGTTGGAGCTCATGAGCTCCATCAGGAAGACCTTGTTGGTGCATCGGATCATCGAGATCGGGTCGTCGATGACCGGCATTCCTTCCTGCCAAGCTCTGCGAGCAAAGCGATAAGTATGATTGTCGATCGAGGTCGTCTCGCGGATGAAAAGTCCATCGAATTCGGCAAGTTCCGCGAGTTGCCTGCGCGTAATCGGCTCGACGTCGACCGAAAGCCGTTCGGCAATACGCGCAAAATGCTTGATCGACATCGAGGAGGATGGCGCTGTTTTCTCGTTGGGATCGTAGAGAACGGCAAGATCATATTTTGCGACCGAACGCGTCTTGGGATCGCGCCATTCTCGCTTGGTATGCAGATGCAGTGCCTCGCGGAAGAATTCACATTCGCCGTTGGCCAGGCGCGCGAGATTGCGAGGGCGGATGCGATCGATCGACAGCCAATGGCCTGGCTCAGCAATAATCTCAAGCGCGGGGCAGCGGAACCAATCGAACAGCAGGCGGCCAAAGGATTCGAAGCGCTCGTCGCGTGCAATGCCAAAACAAACGAGCAATCTAAACTCGCCTTCCGGCTGGTAATCGGCCTTGCGGGCGCAGCGATTTAGTTCGTCCTCCAGTTCCGGCAAAGCGTGCTCGTACAATTTGGCTTCACGCAGCTCGAGCATCGTCTCGACGGTTGGCACGATGCGATGGCCGCGCGCTTCGGCCAGCAGCGAGGCGTAATACCCCTTGGATTGATAGGCATAAGAGCGCGACAGGTTGACGAGCTTCGGCCGGCCCATCTCGAACAAGCGCGGACGGGCGAGATACTCACTCGTCGTGATCACCTTGTGTGGGGTGTCGGCGTTTGGAAAGTCCTTGGGCTGGTCAACGAGAATGACCCACCCGGTCATGGGCCCGCTCCATGGCGTATTGGCGGGCGATCAATACCGCTCGGGCGGAAGGGTTCCGCCTCCCGGCATGTTCGCTCTGGCAACGCCTCGGTCATGGTCTCTGGCTAAAGAGGGTGTCGATGACCCGACTCCGAAGAGCCCCCGATCTTTTGATAACCGGATTCCACGTGGGTCGCAGAAGTTATTCACATGAATCTTCACCGAACCCGTTATCGCGTCCTGGACCCCGCTTGAACCAGGCTCTTCTCGTAACGGCAGGCATCGCTCCCGTTGTCATAATAGGAAGCGGCATGACCGCGACGGCAGTAGCCGGACTTCTCGTAAATCCGAATCGCGCTGGCATTGTTGATCTCCACCTCGAGCCGCATCACGTGGCAGCCGCGCTCCTGCGCATGTGCCTCGGCCGCAGCGAGCAACGCCTGGCCGATGCCGCGACGCGTGAATTCCGGAAAAACGGCGATTGAGTAGAGGCGCGCCATGATACTGTTCGGCCGGAAAATGACCAGGACATAACCGGCGAGGACACCGTCTAGTTCCGCAACGAGCAGATATGCATTTGGCCCGTCGAGAAAATGCCGGAAGCTCTTTCGCGACAATTGGTCCGTCGTGAAGGCCTTCCCCTCCAAATCGAGCAGGATTGCAATGTCGGCGGGAAGGCCGCAGCGCAAGCGGAGGTCGGCATGGCGATCATGGGCAAGCGCGCGCATCGTGTGCACCATGGTTGCTCCGCCGTGCTATACAATCAAGCAGCTTCGAACTGTGTGATCAAAACATCGGGTATGTTGAGCCCTTCGGCCTGGGCCTTACACCGCGCGGCGAGACGCCGCGCGCCGGATAGCCGCGCACCCGGTTGCGCCTCGATCGCCTCGGCCATCGCGGAAAAACGGGCGATTGCCTTCGTCCCGGCAATAGCAATTGGATCGAACGCGATAATAAGCTGACCAGTGCCGGGAGGTGGTCCTTCGGCATCCAGGAATGACGATGCCTCGGCCGCGAAATTCGCACCCGTGAGGCCGGCGGCCAGTAACTCGACCATTAGCGCCAGCGCAGTGCCCTTGGCATCGCCAAGCGGGAGCATGGTACCAGTCAACGCGGTATCCGGATCGGTCGTTGGATCGCCGGCCGCGTCAAGCGCCCAGCCCTCGGGAATTTTTTCGCCACGCTGTTTGGCCGCAAGGATATTTCCGCGCGCAACCTTGGACAGCGACAGATCGACCACCAGCGGTACGCGTCCGAATAACGGACAGGCAAACGCGATCGGATTGGTACCGAACAAGGCCTTCGACCCGCCCCACGGGGCGATTGCGCCGGGCGTGTTGGCAAACATCAGGGCGACGAAGCCTTGCTCGGCCAAGCGCTCCACAGAATGGCCGGCAGCCCCGCAATGATGTGAGCGATGGATCGATGCCGCAGCCATGCCTTGACGCCGGGTGACCTCCGGCAATGCCGCGACCGCTAAATCGAGCGCCGGGTAGGCAAAACCATGTGCTGCGTTGATCGAAACAATGGCTGGCCGCGGATAGACGATTGCAGGTGTCGCAAAGCCGTCCACCTTTCCAATCTTTGCCTGTGCAGCATAACTCGCTACACGGGATAATCCGTGACCCTTCAATCCGTCGGCCTCGGCAGCAACTAAGGCTCGAGCGACACTTGCCGCATTCGCCGCGCTGGTGCGGCAACGCATGAGCGTAGCGATAACCAGATTCTCAACGGCAGGGATTGTCAGGACCGGCATCGGACCCGCGCGTCTAAGCGCTGCGGTAAAGCTTCGTGATGACGAATTCACGATGTCCGAGAGCTTCGGCCGCGGTCAGGCGGCCGTTGGCGGTGCGAAGAATCATTTCGATCAGCGCATCGCCCGCTTCCTCGAGTGTCATTTCGCGGCGGAGAATACCTGATACGTCAAGATCGATATGCTCGGACATTGTGCGCACGGTGCGCGGGTTACCGGAGATCTTTATTATCGGAAGGATCGGATTGCCGATGACGTTGCCCTGACCAGTGGGAAATGTGTGCACGACGTAGCCGGCTGCAGCCATTAACGTGACGCATTCGGCCGCCGCGGACGACGTGTCCATGTAATAAAGACCGGAACCACGCGCAGGCATTTCAGCGGGGGTCAAGACATCGATATAGCGGCAATTGCGGCCGATCTTTTCAAGATTGCCGAGCGCCTTTTCCTCAATCGTGGTCAGACCGCCGGCGATATTGCCCTTGGTCGGTTGGGATTCCTGAAGGTCGTCGGTCTTGTGCGCCTGAATAACCTCGTCCTCGTAAGCTTGCCATGCCTTCATCCATTTCTCGCCGATTTCGGCGTTGATCGCCCGCGCTTTCGCCAGATGTTCCGCGCCGGTGATTTCGGACGTTTCACCGAAGACGCCATGGATGCCCTTTGGGATCAACTTGTCATACATGTTGCCGACGGTCGGGCACGATGCGAGACCGGTGGTGGTGTCGCTCTCGCCGCATTTGGTGGAGATCCATAGATCGGAGATGTCGCACTCCTCGCGCCTTAGTTCCGAGGCCCATTGCAGATAGTCTTTGGCTGCGCGCGCGGCTTTTGCCACTGTCATGATATCGCCAGTCCCCTCGATGCCGAAGCCCGTCACGGGCTTGCCTGTTTTGGCGATGCCGTCGGTAACGCGCTTGGTCCAGCCATCCTCGATACCAATCACGACGGCGGCGGCGACATTTGGATTGGAGCCGGTGCCGATCAGCGTACGGAAGAAAAGCTCCAGATCCTCGCCGAATTGCAATCGGCCATAAGCATGCGGAATGGCGAGTGTGCCTTTGATGTGACCGGCAACCGCTTCGCAGGCAGCATTAGACAGATCGTCCAACGGCAGAATGAGAACGTGATTGCGAACGCCAACACGCCCATTTTCGCGACGCCAGCCGTGAAAGCGCAAATTCGATTTGCCGTTGCCGGAAGTCATGCACTTACCACCGCTTTGTCTTCAGATTGTGAATATGAACGTGCTCGCCCTTCTTAATATCGGCAACTGCCTTGCCGATATCATGACCGTATTTCCATACCGTATCGCCGGCCTTGATATCGACGAGTGCGACCTTGTGCCCGATCGGCACTTCCATCTTCGCCGTGAGTTGGAATGATGAATTGTCCGCCGTGACGACACCAAGCATGTCGGTTCCGGCTTTGAGCCCTTCGATCACGACGACGCCAACGGTGTCTTTTCTATCGTGCACGAGAAGATGAGGTACTGACATGAGACGACCCGACATGAACGGTGTATTTTCGATAAAGGCTTCGCCGGGGCAGATCAAGCCGTGTCCGACTCAATCGAGACGGAAATTCTTGGCGCGCACGAAAGCGCCAAAATCCGTGCGCTGCGGTTCGGCATATTGCCGGGCTTTGTCCTCCGACCAGCCGTAAAACGCAGCCCTACCCCATCGCGCCGGGTCGCGCGGGCCGGCATACGGCCGCCGTGCGGCGCGGCGGCGGTCATAGGCGTCGATCCGGCCGCCAAGATCGCCGTCGTCGAAGCGGTCCTCGTGCACGGTGATCTCGAGCCCAAGGCGGGGCGATATTCTCGCAGCCTCGGCCGGCCAACCCACGCACAGCCCGGCAACCGGAATGACGCGCGGCGGCAGATCAAGCAACCGACTCACTTCCTGCGCGTGATCGCGAATGACGCTAATCGGACAAGTGCCAAGGCCGACAGCTTCGGCAGCGCGAATGAACGTCGTCATCACGATCGCCGCATCAACGGTGGCATTGAAAAAAGCATCAAGGTGATCGTTGGGAAATGGCTTGCCCCGCAGTCGCGCGATGAAGGGCAATCGCCGGCCATTGGCCAGAAAAACGAGAAATACGGGAGCCTCGCCAACCCAGGGCATGTCCGGCAACCGTTCGGCGATCGCTTTACGTTTAGCCGGCTCACGCAGGATCAGTATATCGCCTTGCTGCAAGTCGCTTTTCGACGGCGCTGAGAGTGCGCAAGCGCAGAGCAGCCGCAGCTGCGCGTCGTCGACAGGGCGCGAGAGGAATTTCCGATGCACGCAATGGCCCGCGATCCGGGCAAGCTCATCTAATCCAGCAAGGGTCGGATCAACGTGAATTGTTTCTCCGAAGCGTTCGCTGAGCGCATCTTGGATACGTTCGGCAACTCGATCATCGCGCATGAATTCAACTCCCTCTGGCGACGACCGAGGCATGCGGCATCGCCAATCCGGTCAGATCAGTGATGCAAGATCTTCGATAGGAACTGCTGCGCGCGCTCGCTTCGCGGCTTGCCAAAGAAATCGTCCTTGTCCGCATCCTCGACAATCTCGCCGCGATCCATGAACACGACACGGTCGGCAACGCTGCGGGCAAAACCCATTTCGTGAGTGACCACCATCATGGTCATCCCTTCTTTCGCCAGCGCGACCATGACGTCGAGCACTTCGTTAATCATCTCCGGATCGAGCGCCGATGTCGGCTCGTCGAACAACATCGCGATCGGGTCCATTGCCAATGCGCGCGCAATTGCCACCCGCTGCTGCTGGCCGCCGGATAGATTGCCGGGGAATTTTTCAGCGTGCTCGCTTAGGCCGACGCGATCGAGCAATTTGAGCGCCTTGTCGCGGCTTTCCTCCTCGCCGCGGCCGAGCACCTTGGTCTGCGCGATCGTAAGATTGCGCGTCACGTCGAAATGCGGAAAAAGTTCGAAATGCTGGAACACCATGCCGACGCGGGCGCGCAGTTTCGGCAAATCGGTCTTCGGATCGTTCACGGAAATCCCGTCGACGACGATGCGGCCGGCCTGGAACGGCTCAAGGCCGTTGACACATTTAATCAGCGTTGACTTGCCGGAGCCGGACGGCCCGCACACGATCACGACCTCGCCTTTGGCGACGCGCGTAGTGCAATCCTTCAGCACTTGGAAGTCAGTGTACCACTTGCTGACTTTTTCCATTTCGATCACGGCAATTGCTCCTCGCGCCCTTGCGTCCGATCACCGAACGATGGCGATACGCTGCTGCAGTCGGCGTACTAATTGCGACGCCGCCAGCGAAATGACGAAATAGACCGCGGCGGCGAATAAATACATTTCCACGAGACGTCCGTCGCGCTGGGCGATCTTCGAAGCCGCACCAAGGAAATCCGTGATCGAGAGTACGTAAACGAGCGACGTATCCTGAAACAGGATGATGGTCTGTGTCAGCAGCACGGGAATCATGTTACGGAAGGCCTGCGGCAGGATGACGTAGCCCATCTGCTGCGCATAGGTCATGCCGAGCGCGCGCGCCGCGTCGCCTTGTCCACGCGGGATCGATTGGATACCGGCGCGCACGATTTCGCAGAAATACGCCGCTTCGAAAATCATGAAGGTGACGAGCGAGGACATGAATGGACCGACCTGGATCGGCCGTGAGGCGCCCGTGGCCCATTGCCCGATATAGGGAACGAGGAAATAGAACCAGAAGATGACGAG
>JACQTM010000196.1 GCA_016210825.1 Hyphomicrobiales bacterium | reverse complement strand
TCACCAAGGGCGACATGATGGCCGCAATCGAGCGCGCCGCGTCGCAGGCGCTGGCGATTGCCCAGCCCGCGGCGGCCGTGCAGATGCGCGCGCCTTCCGTGGCGGACGATGCTGCGCGCGAGGAGCGCGTGAAGATGACGCGGCTGCGCCAAACCATCGCGCGGCGCCTGAAGGATGCGCAGAACACCGCCGCCATGCTCACCACCTTCAATGAGGTGGACATGAAGGCGGTGATGGATCTGCGCGCGCAATACAAGGAAATCTTCGAAAAGAAGCACGGCGTGAAGCTCGGCTTCATGGGCTTCTTCGTGCGCGCCTGCGTGCAGGCGCTGAAAGACATTCCCGCGGTCAACGCCGAGATCGATGGCGCCGACATCATCTACAAGAACTATTATCACATCGGCGTCGCCGTCGGCACCGAGAAGGGTTTGGTCGTCCCGGTCGTGCGCGATTGCGACCGCAAGTCGCTCGCGGACATCGAAAAATCGATCAACGATTTTGGCCGCCGCGCGCGCGACGGCGCGCTCAAGATCGAGGAAATGCAGGGCGGCACCTTCACGATCTCCAACGGCGGCGTCTATGGCTCGCTGATGTCGACGCCGATCCTCAATGCGCCGCAATCGGGCATCCTCGGCATGCACAAGATTCAAGAGCGCCCCGTCGCTGTCGCCGGCAAGATCGAAATCCGCCCGATGATGTATCTCGCGCTGTCCTACGACCACCGCATCGTCGATGGCCGCGAGGCCGTCACGTTCCTTGTGCGGGTGAAGGAAAATCTTGAAGACCCGGCGCGGATCGTGCTGGACTTGTGATGTCATTCGACACGCGGGGGAGCGCATGACTCATATCCGACGCCTGCTCCTGACCTGCTTTCTGCTCGGGTGCTTTTCTTTCGGGCATGATCTGGGTATCGCCGCCGCCGAAACGCGCACGGCGCTCGTCATCGGCAACGCCTCCTATTCCTATGCGCGGCTCGCCAATCCGGTAAACGACGCAGAGGAAGTTGCAAAAGCGCTACGCGCCGCGGGTTTCGACGTTGTGCTGAAAACCGACGCCAGCCGCCAGAGCATGACGGAAGCCGTGCGTACCTTCGCGGATAAGCTGAAAGCCAAAGGCGGTGTCGGCCTGTTCTATTTCGCGGGGCATGGCGTTCAGTCGAGCGGTGAGAATTATCTTCTCGCGATCAGCGGGGCGATTAAGGGCGAGAACGAACTTAAAGCCAACGCCGTCACCGCGGCGGAAATCGTCGACGCCATGGCGACGGCACGCAACGGGCTCAACATCGTCATCCTCGACGCGTGCCGTGACAACCCTATCAGCGGCGGTACGCGCGGGCTTTCGCGCATCGACAGCAATGCAAGCCTGTTCGTCTCCTATTCGACGTCGCCGGGCGCGGTGGCGCTCGACGGCGACGGCCGTAACAGCCCGTTCACGAAACATCTGTCACAGGCAATCAGCGCCGCCAATCTGAGCCTGGAAGATACCTTCAAACGCACGCTGAAAGGTGTTTATCAAGAAACCGGCGGCCGGCAGACGCCGTGGATCTCGTCGTCATTTTTTGGCGATTTTGTTTTTCGGCCGACGGGCACCACAAGGCCGCAACCGGCGATACCCACAACGTTCCCGGTTAATCCGCAAGCTGGTACACAGCCATCGACACCCTCCATCTCGCTCACTGGCGTTTATCGCGTCAGCGGTACCAATCCGAATGGCAGTCGCTATCGCGGAATGCTCACGCTCGCGCAGAATGGCGATCAATTCAAACTCACCTGGTGGATCGGCAAGCAAATTTTTCACGGTACCGGGCAATTCGCCGGCCGAATGCTTGTTGTGAATTGGGGCGACAAACACCCGGTGATCTACTCGTTTGGCGGCAAGAATTTGCTCGATGGGGAATGGGCCGACGGCAGCGCCAAGGAAACACTCGAGCCATATTCCATAGCAGCGCCCGGCGCGGTCACGGTGGCCGAGGGCCGTTACAGGGTTGATGGCCGAAATCCGAACGGCAGCCGCTACTCAGGGACGGTGACGATCGCCCGGAATGCAGACCGCTATCACCTGAGCTGGCAAGTCGGCTCGACAAGCTATCGCGGCGTGGGCACGCTCGACAGAAATCTCCTGAAGGTCGATTGGGGCAGTGCCACTCCGGTGATTTACGCTGCCGCGGCCGATGGCAAATTAGTCGGCCTCTGGGATGCTGGAAGCGGGGAGGAAGTCCTCACGCCGGCTCGCTAATAGGCCGATCGCACGCGAGAGCGCCGACGCTATTTTTTTTGAATAGAGAATCAACACTCATGCCCTACGACCTGATTGTCATCGGCACCGGCCCCGGCGGCTATGTCTGTGCGGTGCGCGCGGCGCAGCTCGGCATGAAAGTCGCGGTGGTCGAGAAGCGTGCAACGCACGGCGGTACCTGTCTCAATATCGGCTGCATTCCGTCGAAGGCTTTGCTGCACGCTTCGGAGCTTTACGAGGAAGCCGGGCATACATTCGCCAAGATGGGCATCGGCGTTCCCAAACCGAAACTCGATCTCAAAGCCATGATGGCGTTCAAGGATCAAGGCGTCGATGGCAACGTCAAGGGCGTCGAATTCCTGCTGAAGAAAAACAAGATCGACACCTTTCATGGCACGGCGCGCATCGCGGCGCCCGGCAAGGTCGAAGTCAGGGCCGAAAGCGGCAAGACGCAAATTCTAGATACCAAGAACATCGTCGTCGCCACCGGCTCCGACGTCGCCAAACTCAAGGGCATCGAGATCGACGAAAAACGCATCGTGTCATCGGAAGGTGCGCTGACGCTCGATAAAGTGCCGGAGCGCCTCCTGGTCGTCGGCGCGGGCGTGATCGGCCTCGAGCTTGGCTCGGTATGGCGTCGCCTCGGCAGCGAGGTGACCGTCGTCGAATTTTTCGACCGCGTGCTGCCGGGCATGGACGGCGAAGTCTGCCGCCAGGCGCAGCGCATCTTCGAGAAACAGGGCATCAAGTTCAAACTGTCCTCGAAGGTCGCCGCGGTGGACACCGGCGGCAAGAAATTGAAAGCGAACGTGGAGCCGGTGTCCGGCGGCAAGGCCGAAAGCATCGAAGCCGATGTTGTGCTCGTCGCTATCGGCCGCGTGCCCTACACCGATGGGCTGGGACTGAAGGAAGCCGGCGTGCAAACCGACGAGCGCGGACGCATTGGCGTCAATTCGCATTTCGCCACCAGCGTGCCAGGTATCTTCGCCATTGGCGATGTGATCGCGGGGCCGATGCTGGCGCACAAGGCGGAGGACGAAGGCGTCGCCGCGGCGGAAATCATCGCCGGGCAGGCAGGGCATGTGAATTACGATGCGATCCCGAATGTTGTCTACACCTATCCGGAAATCGCTACGGTTGGAAAATCCGAGGAGGAGTTGAAGCAAGCCGGTATCGCCTACAACGCCGGAAAATTTCCGTTCACGGCGAATGGCCGCGCCAAGGTCAATCTGACGACCGACGGCTTCGTGAAAATTCTGGCTGACGCCAAGACCGACCGCGTGCTCGGCGTTCACCTCGTTTGCGCCGACGCCGGTAACATGATCGCGGAAGCGGCCATCGCGATGGAATTCGGCGCGTCGTCCGAAGATATCGCGCGCACCTGCCACGCGCATCCGACGCTCAGCGAGGCGGTGAAGGAAGCAGCGCTCGCCGTCGATAAACGCGCGATTCACATGTGAATATCCGGCTCAGGAAACCGCCGATAGTTCCGCGAGCCGTTCTTGCGCGCCCTCCACAACTGACTTCAACAGGGCGCCAAGCCCGATCATCTGGATCAGCGTAGTGAGCGCGTGCATGACTTCCCATTGCACGCGCCAGCTCATCCAATTCGCCGGGAACGGTCCCGCGATCCAGTTATCCATCTCAATGTTGACTGGAACGACAAAGGCCCACCACAGCGTGAGCGCAAGTATGAAGCATGCCGCACTTACGGCCGTCAGGCGCGACGCGGCCCGATCGTGATGACGAAGCCTGTAGGCGAGGTACGGCATCACGACGCAGGTCGCGACAACGATCGATGCACCCACGGTGCCGAACATGCGATTATGGCCACCGGTTACGATGTTTTCCAACCAGCGCGACTGGTCCCACATTATCCGGGCGGGTAAATCCATCAGATGACGGAAACCCATTCCGGCGGTCAGCGCGGCCAGGATAATGGCGATGAATTGCCACAATTTCAGACTCATCGCTGTTTCCTCATGGGTAACGCCGAATTTTCATCGTCAACGCATGGCAACGTTGATGGTTCAGTTTCGGATGGGCGTGGAACGTTGGCATTTAGGACAAATGCATCAAATTAGGCGCTGAGCGAGGCGGTGAAGGAAGCGGTGCTGGCGGTCGATAAACGCGCGATTCATATGTGAGTGGATGTGGTGAGACGTTCAGCTC
>JACQTM010000195.1 GCA_016210825.1 Hyphomicrobiales bacterium | reverse complement strand
GGTCTATGTGCCGCAGCCGAGCTATCAGGCGCCGCCACAGCCGATTTATCAGGCGCCGCAGGTTTATCAGCCGCCACAGCCGGCCTATCCGCAAGATCCAAACTACGCACCACAGCCAACCTATCAGCAGCCGCCACTGTCACGGAGAGGTTGAGGCGGGAACAAAGTCGTTAAGTCAGAAGTGCCAGCGTTTACAGGGAAAGTGTCATCATGAGCAGTTTGCTGAGAATTGTTTTCGCCGCGGCATTGACGACGACGCTTGCGACGAACGGGCAAGCTGCCGACGCTCCATCGATGGCGCCGTTGCCGCCAATCATCCAGGCACCGCCGTCGCCGGTGATTGAATTCACTTCGGGCTGGTACCTGCGCGGCGATATCGGCTATCGCTTCAACAATCTCGGTACCGTCACCGCGCTGATCGGTCCCAACCCGACAAACAATACGATCGACGACGGCATATTGCTTGGCGTCGGTGGCGGCTACAAATCGGGCTGGTTCCGCGCCGATGTCACGTTGGACCATGGCGGCCAAATTACCTACGAAGGTACGCGGTCGTTGCCGAACGACTACAAGGCAAAAGTCGATTCCTATACGGTGCTTTTTAATGTCTATTTCGACCTCGGCACCTGGTCGGGGTTCACGCCCTATATTGGCGGAGGGATTGGCGGCTCATTTCTCCGTGGCCGCGATTTCGCACGGGTGAACACGACCATCCCACGCGATGGATTTGAGCGTTGGAATCTCGGCTGGGCCTGGATGGCGGGCGTCAGCTCGGCGATTTCGCCGAGCGTCGTTATCGATGTCGGTTATCGTTACATCGATCTTGGCGACGCCACGACAAATTTCGATTCGACTAACAACCAGCTTTTCCTGAATAATTTGACGGCGCACGAAGTCCGCATCGGCGCGCGTTACCTCTTCGACTAAGTTGTCATTGCTTCCGGCTTGACGCCGGGCCTTGCCTTCCTTATTCCCGCCCGTGGGACACCCCTCCCCAACGAGGGGCGGCTATCTGGAAGGATAGACCATGACGACAGCAATGCCCGGCGTGCGGCCGGCCGTTCCGCACTTCTCATCCGGCCCCTGCGCCAAGCGCCCCGGCTGGAGCCTCCAAGCCCTCACCGACGCCGTTCTCGGACGATCCCACCGCTCAAAGGCTGGGAAAGCCAAGCTCAAGCGCGCCATCGATTTGACGCGCGACATGCTCGAAGTCCCGGCTGAATTTCGCATCGGCATCGTGCCGGCCTCCGACACCGGTGCGGTGGAGATGGCGATGTGGTCGCTGTTGGGCAGCAGGCCAGTTACCATGCTCGCTTGGGAATCCTTCGGCGAGGGCTGGGTCAACGATGTGGTCAAGGAGCTCAAGCTCAAGGACTTGACCGCGCTCAAGGCCGCCTATGGCGAGCTGCCTGATCTGTCGAAGGTCGATAGCGCCACCGACATCGTCTTCACTTGGAATGGCACGACGTCGGGCGTACGCGTTCCTAATGCCGATTGGATCGCGGCCGATCGGACGGGTCTCACGATCTGCGACGCGACCTCAGCGGCGTTCGCGCAGCCGCTCGATTTCAAGAAGCTCGATGTGGTCACGTTCTCCTGGCAGAAGGCGCTGGGCGGCGAGGCGGCCCACGGCATGATCGTTCTTTCCCCCCGCGCCGTGGCGCGGCTGGAGAGTCACAAGCCAGCTTGGCCACTGCCAAAAATTTTTCGCATGACCAAGGGCGGCAAGCTCAATGCCGGAATTTTCGAGGGCGAGACGATCAATACCCCCTCGATGCTATGCGTCGAGGATTACCTCGACACGCTCAACTGGGCAAAATCGGTCGGCGGGCTCAAGGCGCTGATCGCCCGCGCCGACGCCAACTCCAAGGTGATCGCGCAATGGGTGGCGATGACCCCCTGGATCGAGTATCTCGCGAACGATCCGGCGACACGTTCCAACACGTCGGTGTGCCTGAAGGTCGTCGATCCCGCCGTGACCGCGCTCGCCACGGACGCGCAATGGGACTTCATCAAGGGTCTGGTCGCCTTGCTCGAAAAGGAAAACGTCGCCTACGACATCGCGACGCATCGCGACGCGCCACCGGGATTACGCATCTGGTGCGGCGCGACCGTTGAGGCGGCCGATCTCGAAAAGCTCACGCCATGGCTCGACTGGGCTTACGCCAAGACCAAGGAAGCGTTGCCGAAGGCGGCGTGAGGTCCTTTCTTCATCGTCATGGCCGGGCTTGACCCGGCCATCCATCGCAAACGATGGACCCGCGGATCAAGCCCGCGGGTGACAAGACGGGAAACATTTCAGACAGCAACTTCTCATTGGATTAAAACCATGACTCCCAAAGTCCTCATTTCCGATGCCCTCTCGGCTGCCGCCGTGCAGATTTTTAAGGACAACGGTATCGAGGTCGATTTCCAGCCCAGCCTTGGCAAGGACAAAGAGAAGCTAGCTCAGGTCATCGTTGGTTTCGATGGGCTCGCGATCCGTTCCGCCACCAAGGTAACGGCGAAGATTCTTGCACAAGCCGGCAAGCTGAAAGTGATCGGCCGCGCCGGCATCGGCGTCGACAACGTGGACATTCCCGCGGCGACGGCGCGCGGCATCATCGTGATGAACACCCCGTTCGGCAATTCGATCACCACGGCGGAGCACGCGGTCAGTTTGATGCTGGCGCTCGCGCGCCAGATTCCGATGGCAGATATCTCCACTCAAGCTGGAAGGTGGGAAAAGAACCGTTTCATGGGCGTGGAGATCACCGGTAAGACACTCGGCATCATCGGCTGCGGCAATATCGGCTCGATCGTTGCCGAGCGCGCGCATGGCCTGAAGATGAAAGTGATCGGCTACGATCCCTACCTGTCGCCGGAGCGCGCGGTCGATATCGGCGTGGAAAAGGTCGAGCTGGACGATCTCTTCAAGCGCGCCGATTTCATCACGCTGCACACCCCGCTAACCGAAAAAACGAAGAACATCATCGACGCGCGTGCGCTCAGCCTGATGAAGCCAAGCGTGCGCGTCATCAATTGCGCGCGCGGCGGCCTTGTTGACGAGGTGGCGTTGCGCAAGGCACTCGATGATAATCGTATCGCCGGCGCGGCATTCGATGTCTTTTCCACCGAGCCTGCGACTGAAAATCCGCTCTTTGGCCATCCCAATGTCGTGTGCACGCCGCATCTCGGCGCGGCGACGAGCGAGGCGCAGGAAAACGTTGCGCTGCAAGTCGCCGAGCAGATGTCCGACTATCTGCTACACGGCGCGATTTCCAATGCCGTTAATTTTCCCTCGATCTCCGCCGAGGAGGCGCCGAAGCTGCGACCCTTCGTAGCGCTTGCCGAGAAGCTTGGTTCGTTTGCCGGGCAATTGACGGAGAGCGGCATCGGCAAGGTCCAGATCACCTACGAAGGCGAGGTCGCAAGTATGAACACAAAGGCGCTGACTTCGGCCGCCCTCGCGGGTCTGATGCGGCCCATGCTGCAGGATGTCAATGTCGTCTCGGCGCCAGTCATTGCCAAGGACCGCGGCATCGTGGTCGAGGAGGTGACGCGCGAAGGCGACTGCGACTACGAGAACTTGATCACCGTGACGGTGACCACGGAGCGTCAATCGCGCAACGTCTCGGGGACCGTGTTTGCCGACGGACGCCCGCGCATCGTCAACATCAAGGGCATCCGGATGGACGCGGAATTTGGCCCGTCGATGATTTACATCACCAATCTCGACAAGCCGGGCTTCATTGGAAAGTTCTCATCGACGCTCGGCGAAGCCAATATCAATATCGCGACGTTTCACGTCGGCCGCGATGCGCCCGGCGGCAACGCCATCGCGCTGATCGAGATCGATGGCGAATTGCCGCCGGCAGTGCTGGATAAGGTGCGCGCGCTGCCGCAGGTGCAGCAGGCGAAGCCGCTGCGGTTCTAACCGCGCGTCAAATCGGTCGCCGATCGAGCGATGGCGCTGCAATTCGCGTGGCCGGCTACATTGATTTGCCGACAAAGGTCTTCAGCTCGCACGAATGATCCTTCCCTGTCGTGGCGGCGTGCCTCGTCGGTGCATTTTCTAAACACGGAGGATTCAATACGGTAGCTTGCCGTTACGGTCGACGTCGACCGTGGCTCGAAACGGCGGCAAAACTCCTGTTAACTGATTGAGCTCATGACGGTTTCTCCGTCTGGCGGGTGCCTTGCCTCTGCCCGGTTCATCCTTTATCCGAAAGAGGCCTTGGCCGGTGAGTATGCGGCGCGGGGCCGAAGCGCCGGCTTCGTGGGGAAGGGGTCCTGATGGCGAATGTGGTTGTGGTCGGGTCTCAGTGGGGCGACGAGGGCAAGGGTAAAATCGTCGATTGGTTATCCGAGCAAGCCGATATCGTGGTTCGCTTTCAGGGCGGGCACAATGCCGGACACACTCTCGTCATCGACGGCAAGACCTACAAACTCTCGCTGCTACCTTCCGGCGTTGTGCGCAAGGGCAAACTGTCCGTGATTGGCAATGGTGTCGTTCTCGACCCGCATGCGCTGCTTGAGGAAATCGATCGCCTCGGCGCCCAGGGAATCACGGTGACGCCCGACAACTTGCAAATCGCCGAGAATGTAGCGCTGATCCTGTCGCTACATCGGGAGCTCGACGCGCTGCGGGAATCCGCAGCAACGCGGATCGGCACCACCAAGCGAGGCATCGGGCCGGCTTATGAGGATAAGGTCGGCCGCCGGGCTATTCGCTTGATGGATTTGAAGGATCTGCCGGCTCTCAACGGCAAGATCGAGCGTTTGCTTGCCCATCATAATGCGCTCCGGCGCGGACTCGACCTCGACCCGATCATGCCTAAATCAATCTATGACGAACTCGCATCCGTGGCGCCGCGCGTTCTACCTTACATGGGCTCCGTCTGGTCGCTGCTCGATGAAAAGCGCCGCGAGGGTAAACGCATTCTGTTTGAAGGCGCGCAAGGAGCATTGCTCGACGTCGACCATGGGACCTACCCGTTCGTTACCTCTTCGAACACAGTGGCAGCGCAAGCGGCGATCGGTTCCGGCCTCGGTCCAAGCGCAATCGGTTATGTGCTCGGCATCTGCAAGGCCTATACGACGCGGGTCGGCGACGGCCCGTTCCCGACCGAGCAGGACAATGCCATCGGCCACGCGATCGGCGATCGCGGGCGCGAATTCGGCACCGTCACCGGGCGCCGCCGCCGCTGCGGTTGGTTCGACGCCGTTCTTGTGCGCCAAGCGGTGCGCACCAGCGGAATCAACGGGTTGGCGTTGACCAAGCTCGATGTCCTCGATGGGCTTGATGAGATCAAGATCTGCGTCGGTTATCGTCTCGGTGGCCAGCAAATCGATTATCTTCCGGCGAGCGAACATGCGCAGGCCGAGGTTGAGCCGATCTATGAAATCGCCGAAGGCTGGCGTGACCGTACGGCGTCTGCCCGGTCCTGGGTCGATCTGCCGGCGCAGGCGATCAAATACGTGCGCCGTGTGGAAGAACTAGTGGGTTGCCCGGTTGCTTTGCTCTCGACGAGTCCCGAACGTGAAGACACAATTCTCATGCTTAATCCATTCGAAGGCTAAAAAAGGTCAAAGGCTTTACGGATAGATCGAACTTATGGCTGATTATTACCCATTAATCGCCCGCGCAGTGGCGAGCCTGGAACGCAACACCGGCGAGAACCGGCGCGCGCTATACGAGCGTGCACGCACCGCACTGGTGGCACAGCTACGCGGTGTCGTTCCGGCGTTGGCGGAATCCGATATTACCCGCGAACGGCTCGCGCTCGAGGAAGCCATCCGCAAGGTCGAAGGCGAGGCGGCGCGGCGCGCGCGCATGGAGCAGACGCCAAGCTCAACGCCACGGCCGCCCGAGCCGCCGCGGCCCCCGCGCCGGGAAATGGGCGCTCCACCACCGCGCGTCTCGCCACCTCCACTGCGTCGTTCTGCCGGGAACGAAACCACAACGGAATCGCCACGCGTCGAGACACAGCGTCCGCAGCCGCCGCAGCCGGAACCGCAGCGCCCACAATCGTCATCGCCATTTCCACAGCGGCCGGAACCGCAGCGCCCACAACCGCCATCGCCATTCTCGCCGCGCTTCGAGCCGCCGCGCGCGGAGCCATCCGGCAGCGAGCCACCGCGTGCGCCTGCGCTCCCCCACGCCGAGCCGCCGATGCCGCGCTTCCAGCCGCCGCACACGCGGCCGAACGTCAATCCGTCAGCCGAGGCCGGCATCGAACCGCGCGTGGCGCCGCCACGCGCCGGGCAAGGCTGGACGCCGGCAGCTCGGACCGAACCGCCGGCACCGAACGAACAACTTTGGGAGCATCCGTCATACGGGCCGCATCCGACTGAGCCCGTGCGCACGCCGCCTTTGCGCGGCGAAGCGTTGCGCAACCTCGCGGATAGCGCAGAGCCTGGTGGACGGCGAGGCCCGCCTCGCCCGAGGATCGCAACCGCCGAACCGGAACAAGAATGGCCGGAATCGCAGGCTTTCGATCGGATCGAGCCGCAGATCATCAACGAGGATTTCGAGGGGCAGCAGCGCGGCACTTATCCGGAAGCGGTCGAACCGGTCTATGACGGGCCGCGTTTCGGCACGCGCGCTCGCCGCGTCGCGCAACGCGACGACGACGATCAGCCGGCGATCAAGCCCAGCCGCGCCGTCTCATATTGGCGGATCGCCAAGATCGTCCTCCTGGTGATTGCCCTCGCTGGATTGTCCAGTTTTGCCTATTGGCAGCGCACCAATATCATCAGTCTCTATCAGGCCTTTCGCGGCCACAGTGGTCCGCCAGCACGCGAGGCCGCAACCAACGGCCGGCCAAAAATCTCCGACCGCATCGGCGAGGCGGCGCCGGGTGCTGCACGTCCTGGAGCCGGATCGAGTGCGCAATCGGGGCCCGCGGTCGCGCAACGCGTTGTTCTCTACGAGGAAGAAGCCAACAATCCGCAAGGCAAGCGGTATGTCGGCTCGGCGGTTTGGCGCACCGAGACGGGGTCGCCGGGCGCGGGGCAGCCGCCGCAATTTACCGTGCGCGCCGACGTCGAGATTCCTGATCGGCGGATGACGATGACGTTTTCAATACGCCGCAACCTGGATCAGACGCTGCCCGCGAGCCATACGATCGAGATCACCTTCAACATTCCGGCGGACTTTCCCGGCGGTGGCATCGGCAACGTGCCGGGCGTGCTGATGAAGCAGGCCGAACAGACGCGCGGCGTCCCGCTCGCCGGGCTTGCGGTCAAGGTGACAACCGGCTTTTTCCTGATCGGCCTATCGGCGGTCGACGCCGACGTTCAGCGCAACGTGCAATTGCTCAAGGAGCGTGCCTGGTTCGACATCCCGCTCGTCTATTCGAACAATCAGCGCGCCATTCTCGCGATCGAGAAAGGCACGCCCGGCGAGCACGCGTTCGACCAGGCGTTCGCCAACTGGGATCGCAGCGGGACGAGTTCGAGATAGGTTTGAGGTTGAGGGAGCGCGCGGCGCCGGCGGCGCAATATCAATGCGCCGCCATCGGCTCCGGCGTTTCCATCTTGGCGACGCGATCCCTGACCGCCTTTTGCACTTTCTCAAAGGCGCGGACCTCGATCTGGCGCACGCGCTCGCGCGAGACACCGAATTCTTCGGCCAGTTCTTCGAGCGTGATCGGCTCATCGGCGAGACGCCGCGCCTCGAAGATGCGCCGCTCGCGGTCGTTGAGCACGGTCAGCGCCGACGTGAGCGCGGAGCGGCGATTGTCCATCTCCTCGCTCTCGGCGAGCACCGACTCCTGGTCGGCGGTATCGTCAGCCAGCCAATCCTGCCATTCGCCGGAATCGCCGTCCTCGCGGATCGGCGCGTTGAGCGAGGCGTCGCCGCCAAGCCGGCGGTTCATCTGCACGACATCGGTCTCGGTGACGCCGAGCCGCTTGGCAATCGTCTTGACCTGATCGGGATGCAGGTCGCCCTCGTTGAGGGCGGAAATTTTGCTCTTGGCCTTGCGCAGGTTGAAGAACAGCTTTTTCTGGTTGGCGGTGGTGCCCATTTTCACCAGCGACCACGAGCGCAGTATGTATTCCTGGATCGCCGCCTTGATCCACCACATGGCGTAAGTGGCGAGCCTAAAGCCCTTCTCGGGCTCGAAGCGCTTGACCGCTTGCATTAGCCCGACATTGCCCTCCGAGATCACCTCGGAAATCGGCAAGCCGTAACCGCGATAACCCATGGCGATCTTGGCCACGAGGCGAAGGTGACTGGTGACGAGTTTATGCGCGGCTTCCCGATCGCCATGCTCGCGCCAGCTCTTGGCAAGCATGTATTCCTCCTGCGGCTCCAGCATCGGGAACCGGCGGATTTCATCGAGATAACGGGACAGACCGCCTTCGGCGGTGACAATCGGCAATGCCGCGGTACGGGCCATGACAGCGCCCTCCAATGTTAGCCCCCGTTCCCGGCGGGCAATCCCTCCCGTCGCTCCCCGAGCCGACGGGCTAGACTTTTTGCTGCGACCGCGAAAAGCGGAGCGCACATGCAACATAGCGGACCGGGGTAGAGAAAGGAAGTTAACTTGCGTTCACCTCCATTCACCTCGCCGTGACGCCTCCGTCATCAGGCAAGTCACTGTTAAAGCTTGTGTTTCCGCGCGTTACCGCGCCAGGCCAGCTAGCCGCCCGTGGCCATAAGCCTGGCGCGTAAACGGCCAAGATCAGCCGGCAGTTCCGAACGGAACTCCATTGGCTCCCCGGAAAGCGGATGTTTGAAGCCGAGCAAATACGCGTGCAGTGCCTGCCGGCCGAGTGCAGAAAGCGCGTCCCGCGCGGTCCGCGGCAGCAGCGCCGCCTTGGTCTTGAATCCAGGGCCGTAAGTCGGATCGCCCAGCAGTGGATGGCCGATATGGGCAAGATGAACCCGGATCTGATGGGTGCGGCCGGTTTCGAGGCGGCAGGCGATGAGGCTTACGACCGCCTTTTTGGCGCCGGCCGGATAGCGTTCCAAAATCTGCCAATGAGTGATGGCTTCTCGGCCGCCGGCGCGAACCGCCATCTTGTTGCGGTCATGCGGATGCCGATTGATTGGCGCGTTGATCGAGCCTTTCGGCCGATCCGGCGCGCCCCAAACAAACGCCAGATAACCGCGCTTTAAGGGACCTTCGCGGCCGTGATCGGCGAATTGCTCGGCGAGCCGCTGATGTGCGTGATCGTTCTTGGCAACCACCATAAGTCCGGTGGTGTCCTTATCGAGTCGATGGACGATGCCGGGCCGCTTGACCCCGCCGATGCCGGACAAGCTCGCGCCGCAGTGGGCGATCAGGGCATTGACCAGCGTGCCGGATTGGTGCCCCGCGGCCGGATGCACAACGAGCCCACGCGGCTTGTCGATGACCACGATAGCGCTGTCCTCGTACACCACGTTGAGCGGGATCGACTCTCCCGCGGGCTCCGCCGCTTCGACCGGGGGCAGGGCGACGACAGCCGTCTCGCCGGCGTTGACGCGGTAGCCGGGATCGCGGATCGTGCGGCTGCCGATCGCAACTTCGCCGTCGAGAATGAGGGTTTTCAGACGCGACCGCGATAGATCGGCGATGCGTGCCGCAAGCACGCGGTCGATACGCTCGCCCGCTTCGCTTGCGGCGATGACGACTTTCTCGCGGCGTTCACGTGCAATGGCCATGACCCATCAATCGCCCGATGACGAAGCGCCGCTCGATCCCGCTGCCCAGCGAATTGTCGCCAAAGTGCGCTGGCTGATGTTGCTCTCGGGGCTTGCCACCGTACTTGGCATCGCCGTCGTCATTGGGGTTATCGGCTATCGCTTTTATCGTGCCGAGGGAAGCGCCACGGCGATGGCCGAGGTGACAGCGCGGCTGCCAAAGGGCGCGAACGTCGTGCAAATCGCGATCGCGGGCGATCGCATCGCGGTGACAATCGAGAATGGCGGTGCGATCGAAATTCTCACCTTCGATGTGAAGACGCTCAAAGCCACAGGGCGCCTGACATTCGCGAACGAGCCGTGACGGTGCGCAAGCTTGCCTGAATGCGCGATCGGCGTTATTTGAACAGCTCCGCCACGCTCCCTTCGTCTAGCGGTCTAGGACGTCGCCCTCTCACGGCGAAAACAGGGGTTCGAGTCCCCTAGGGAGCGCCAATTCCCTCACATCGATGAATGCGCGCGCCACAGGCGCCGAGCCCGGCCCGAGAATTTCACCATGCGCCGCTGGAATGCCGCGTTGCATGTGATGGCAATGCGCCTCCATGTAAGACCGCTGGCCTCGGATGGGACATTGGCCGCAGGTGGGATGTCCCCTGTCGTGTGTATGCGCTTCTTACTGTCATGCGGAATACTATGCCCCGAATTTCCGCCCGGCTGGCTATTGGGCTATTGGCGCACCACCTTGGATGACGATCTTGTCGTGTATCTCAAGGCGCATCCGTCGGCCGATGCAGGTCATTTTCGCAAAGCCGCCGGCGCGCAAGCAGAATGGTTGTTACTTAGGCAGTGAATTGCGTTTGGTGACGAAGGCACGCACCGTCGGCATGATCTCGGGGAGAATGTGCCGAACCTCGTCGGCCGTCATGCCGGGGCGGATGCGCGGATCGTAGAGGATGTTCAGCAGATATTGATCGTAAACGTCAAAGAATCCCTTTTGTACATCGTCATTGAACATGGTCCAGGGCGCGCGCGAGTCGTCGTTGATCGGACCGAGCGCCTGTAGAAGTTCCTCGTAGATGCAGTCAAAGAAAATAAAATCGCCTGCGTCGGCGACCACGATCACGTTCGAATGCTCAATGCGATAATTATCGTCTTTTTTAAATCCCGACAGGCATTGTGGCTCGAGCGACTTCTGGATACTTTTTGCGCGTTTGCGGCCATAAACTTCGTTGATGGTCCGCGCGAGATCGCGGTTGCGCACAAGTGTCACCGTTACATTGGCGTCATTGTGAGTTTCGACGATCGCAATGTCGAGATGATTGACGCGAGTGGCGATATCGGCGACGACTTCCGCGACCTGCCGCCGGCGATCGGGCTTGGCGCGGCTCTCGACAAAGATGCGCACCGGGCCGTCATACTTGCGGATGCGGTCGGTTCTGCCAGCAATGCTGAATTCGGCGCCGATTGCGATTTTGAAAAAACCATCGGCAATTTCCGCGTCGGTGAAAGACTTTCGCTCGGCCGCGCGCCGTGCGCTGATTTCGCGGTTCTCCGCCAGGGCGGATACGCTTGCGACGACGAGCGTTCCCAGGACGGTAGCGATCATGACGCCGCGCAAGCCGAAGTGCGTATTCAGACGCATGAGGCCAAAGACTCCGCCGCTTGTCCGCAGCACATATGATGCCGGCGCGCGGCTGCTTCAACCGTCGCCGCAATTCAAGGCGTGTCAGGTGGTGGAGGTCAGGCGCGAGGCGCGCAATTGCAGCGCACGCATTCGTTCGGCCAGATTGCCTTTGGCCTCCGGCGCATCGGGCCGCAATTTTGCCTGGGCGCCGCCGTTGCCAGCCCTGCCAAGATGCGCTGTGTCGCCGGCGAGAATTGTCTCGATCGGGGAACCCGGCCCTTCGAGCACAACCGTGAGGCGGGCAACCTCGGCCGCGACGTCGTTGATACGCTCGCGCAGGAGCGCATTCTCAACGCGTTCCGTCGCCCAACTTGATTCCGTATCGCGCCGCAAAACGCCGATCTCGCTCTGAACGCGCGCGCGCTCCTCCTGCGCTTGGGCGAGCTCCCGTTCGACCTCCACCTTTTCCGCCCGCAAGTTTTCGGTCGCTTCCTTCAGGCGGCCGTCGGCGGCGACGAGATCGGCGCGCAGATCGGCCTCGACCTTGCGCGCGGTTTCCGCCTGATTGCGCAATTGATCGCATTCGCGGTCGCGCTCAGCGAGCTGGCGGCCGAGCAGAACGAGGCGCTCCTCGAGCTGGGAGGCGCGGCGCGCCAGCGCCTCGGCCTCACTGGTTTGCGCCGCGAGGTGGCGTTCGAGATCGGCGACGCGGCTTCCGAGATTTTCAACCTTACCGCGCTGCTCGCCGAGTTCGCGGCTCGCAGTCGCGGCATCGATGCGTTCGCGGTCAAGCCGTTCCTCGGTGATTCTGACTTCTTTTTCGTAGTCGGCGACCCGCGCCTTAAGCGCCTCGATTTGCGTTCGCAACGCAATGACCTCGACGCGTTGACTGTCGGCGAGCATCGACCGATCATTCAGGGCGGAGCCGACCCTGATCAATTCCGCTTCCTTGTCGGCAAGCGAGCGTTCGGCGTCGCGCAATTCGCCGGTCTTGACCGCATATTCCTCTTCGGTCGCGCGGAGCTGGTCACGCAGGGCTTTTTCTCTTGCCTCAAGTTCGAATATTGCCGCGGTCTTGTCGCCAAGCTCGGCTTTGAGCCGATTGATCGCATCGGATTTCTTGCCGAGATCGGCGAGCTGGCTCGTCGTTTTAGCCTTCATTTGCTCGACGCTAATCTCGAGCCGCCGTGTCGACATCGCGAAT
Organism: Hyphomicrobiales bacterium; assembly: GCA_016210825.1. Classification (GTDB taxonomy): domain Bacteria; phylum Pseudomonadota; class Alphaproteobacteria; order Rhizobiales; family Xanthobacteraceae; genus JACQTM01. The sequence goes on along the minus strand of JACQTM010000195.1, from coordinate 191 downwards.
TCGGCGCGCAACTGGTCCTTGTCGGCTTGAATTTCCGCCATCGACAGCGGGGTCGAGGCTTCGAGGCGGCGGAGCGTGAGCCGTACCGCGCGATTATGAACAAGGGGAATAAAGACGATGGCAAAGAGGCTGGCGGCCAGAAAGCCAATCCCGAAAAACATCACGGGCTCGACCATAACCCTACTCCTACC